>JBLHNW010000400.1:0-3004 GCA_047622205.1 Paraglaciecola sp. | reverse complement strand
GGGCACTGCAGTTACCAAATTAAAGAAACAATTGGGAGCTAGTAACGTTATTTGTTTTGGCGATAGTGATAACGACTTAAGTATGTTTGCGCTTGCTGATGAAAGTTATGCGCCAGAAAATGCGAAAGTAGAAATTAAGAAGTCTGCAAGCGCCATAATTGGCCATAATCATAAGGATGGCATAGCGCATTTTTTGCGTGAACGCTTCTCGCTATAATGACTAAATATTAATAAAAGTTCACTCACATTGCATAGTATTATTTACAGAGCTTGCTATAGGAGGAATACAAGGCAACAGTTTTATTCCATATTCTCCGACCAGGATATAAAGCGTTTAGATGATTTTAAAATTTAGTTTTTTTTCCAAAAGCTTGGCTCTTAAATCTGACAAAATACATTGTAGCAACAATGCACTTTGTAAGGATTTTGGAAGATATAAATGTACTGTAAGTTTAATTATCAATCTTGCCTTTACAGGGCACAGATGTGCACAATTAGTCCATAACCAAAGCTAATTTATCGATTTGCCATTCCCTAAAGGTAAAACAATCACGTCCCCCTGAAAGTACCCTATATACGTCACCCCCGCTTGCTCCTCAGACCCGTACGCTGAGAGTCTCTTAGGAACATCATCTGAATGCTAAAAGATTGTCGCCAAACAGCCTGTGGGTATGACGAGGGCTTTGAAGTAGCATTCTCGCAACCAAGTATTCAAATCGTTCAGGATAGTAATTAACTAGTAGTTGTGCAACTTTGCAAACTTAGAGATCTACCACTAATGTTTATTGGCTCATATTAATTTTCGAGGAAAGGTTGATGCTTAAAAAAGTTAAATCAATAATGATGTTAACCGTTGCGCTGTGGGGCTTTGTTGGCGTCATTCATAATGTAGTTGATTGGAACGGAACCCTAGGTGCAGTTGGTGCTGTTACCTCGATGACCTCCATTGTCGGAGCTACTGATAGCTGGCAGGCTACGTCAAACCCCTTAGTTATTTGGACAGGAGCACTCTTCATCATGCTGTCGAAGTTAGTGACCGGTGTATTGTGCACCATCGGCGCAATTGGAATGTGGCGCGCCAAAAACTCAGATAACACAGCCTATTGTGCGGCTAAAAAAATTGCGCTGTCGGGATGTGCGGTGGCGATAGTTATGTTATTTGGTGGATTCATTGTCATTGCAGAAAGCTGGTTTGAACTGTGGCGTTCTGAATCCATGATCGGCCCAGTGTTGCAATCCGCATTTCGATATGGCGGCATGATTGGTCTCATCGCACTGTTCGTTGCATCGAAAGATTGAAAGGTTTGGATGTTTGAGATTATGAGTGTGCACTGCACGAAGACCCAAACTAGATCCATCTGTCCTCGTTTGGCACACAGGCGCCAAGCGTATAATCAAGTAGTTAGCTCAATTGAGCTAACTACCGACTGTCAGGTTTTGTCACGCTCAGTATCGGGTAAAGGTCGATTGAATGCGGTCAGAACTAGAGTTTTATCATTTCCTTAACTCTATCGCGATGGCTGCGGCTAACTTTCAGTTCACTGCCGTTCTCAAGAATCAAATGATACTCACCGCTTACGTGACTTACCAACTTCTGCACATAATTTATATTTACGATGGCTGAGCGATGCACTCGGACAAATTTTCTAGGATCCAAGTCCTCGTCCAGTTCCTTCATGGTACGCCGCATAATATGGGTCTTATCTGTGGCGTGCACACACATGTAATCTCCCGCCGCATCTATCCATTGAATATCTTTAATATCTACCCTGGTAACTTCACTTCCATCCTTAATCGCCAGAATGTCTGAATATTGATTGGTTCTGATATCTTCACCCATTGCTAATCTTCGCAATATATCTTCGCAATCGTCACCCGTAAAATCGGCAACCAGTTTTGCCAATTTATGTTTATGTCCAGCTTCTTCATGTGATAAAAAATATTGAGCGACTTTATCGACTGCTACTTTTAAACGATTCTCATCTACCGGCTTTAAAACATAGTCCAGTGCATGAATATCAAAGGCTTTAATGGCATAGGTATCAAATGCAGTCACAAAAATAATAAGCGGAATCGGTTGATTTAGCTCACGAAGTTTATTGATTACTTGAAACCCATTTAAGCCTGGCATTTGAATATCCAAAAATACTAAATCAGGTCTTATCTGAGGAATGAGCGAGACAGCTTCGATTCCATTGTTGCATACACCAACAATATTTATATTTTCGTAGCTACCTAGTCTCAGTGCCAAGCCTTTTCGTGCAAGAGGCTCATCATCTACTATCATGGTATTAATTTTCAATTTAGCTCTCGCTTGTATCACAAGGAATACGAATACTAACTTTTATTCCAGAAGGAAGGTTATTAGAAATAACAAAGGAAAAATTGTTTGCGTAAAGAGATTGTAATCGTTCTTGAATATTATTCAGCCCTACCCCGCTATTTTGTTCCGGTGCGCGGTGTAACTGACCGTTTACAATGTCAGCCCCCGGACCATTGTCGGACACTTCCAACATCAGATCATGGCCAAATACCTTAGCTGAAATACTAATCCGTCCACCATCCTGCATTCTTGAAATGGCATATTTGATCGAGTTTTCAATCAAAGGTTGCAATATAAGGCTCGGAACTAAGGCCTGTTTAGCATTTTCTTCAATATCCCAGGTAACAGTTAATCTTTCTTCAAAGCGTACTTTTTCGATTTCCAGGTATAACTCCAGCGCCTGAATTTCCTGTTGCAAAGCCACTTTCTTTATTGGGTCTTTGTCCAACGAGTAACGTAAAAAATCGCTTAAACGACTGACCATAGCATCAGCAGTTTTATTTTCTTGCATCAAAATAAGGGTTGAAATTGCGTTTAAGGTATTAAACAAAAAGTGAGGATTAAGCTGATATCGAAGCATTTTAATATGTGCCTGATGCGCCATAGTAGAAGCCTTTAACACATTTTGTTTTTCCTTTTGAAGCATCTGATAATTTTTAACCCCAAAATAAGCCCCCGTCC
>JBLHNW010000399.1:0-3133 GCA_047622205.1 Paraglaciecola sp. | reverse complement strand
GTAAACATAAACCGACCAGACGTCGGTTTTTTTGTGGTTGGGATATGTGGTTTGTGATTGAGTAGACCTATTTGGATTAGCAGTTCAGCCAATATCATTTCTCAGTGAAATGACTTGGATTCTAAATATTAGTGCATCACTTTAGTAAGCTATTGGTTAAGGAGGTGCACTTCTAAACTGAATCCTACATGCCGATTTTCAAGTAAATTGGAATGGGTGTAAGTCTTATAACTTGTTCTCATCATCTAAATTCGATAAGTTGAATGCAGATTAAGATGGTAATAGACATTTCATTAACCTGAAGATGGGAAAGACAATGGCGTTTAAAAATGAAGACGACAAAAAAGCCTATTGGCAAGCAAACTTGTCGCTGATGGCAAAACTACTGGTGGTTTGGTTTGTGGTGTCCTTTGGTTTTGGTATTTTGCTGGTGGATGTGCTCAATAATATTCAGTTTTTCGGTTTCAAACTGGGTTTCTGGTTTGCCCAGCAAGGCGCAATATATGTGTTCGTGGCCCTGACTTTCATCTACATGCATAAAATGAATAAACTCGACAAACGCTTCGGCGTTGACGAAGAATAAGGCCAAAAAAAATTATGGACTTACAACTTCTTACATTAATCATAGTCGGGGCGTCTTTCGCCTTATATATCGGTATTGCCATTTGGGCCAGAGCGGGTTCTACCCAGGAATTTTATGTAGCCGGAGGCGGCGTGCACCCAGTGTTAAATGGTATGGCCACTGCCGCTGACTGGATGTCCGCAGCGTCATTTATTTCCATGGCCGGTCTTATTTCATTTATGGGCTATGACGGCGCAGTATATTTGTTGGGTTGGACGGGGGGTTATGTATTACTGGCCCTGTGTCTGGCACCTTACCTGCGTAAATTCGGTAAATTTACCGTGCCTGATTTTATTGGTGATCGTTATTACTCCCAGACCGCCCGCACTGTGGCAGTCATTTGTGCGATTTTTATCTGTTTTACCTATGTAGCAGGGCAAATGCGTGGCGTGGGCGTGGTTTTCAGCCGATTCCTGGAAGTTGACATCACCACAGGTGTCATTATCGGCATGGGCATTGTGTTTTTCTACACCGTTTTGGGTGGTATGAAAGGCATTACTTACACTCAGGTGGCGCAATATTGTGTTCTGATGTTTGCCTATCTGGTACCCGCTGTCTTTATCTCTATATTAGTCACCGGGCATGTGTTGCCGATGACAGGCTTTGGTGCAACTATTGCTGATGGTTCGGGGGTGTATTTGCTTGACAAACTTGACGGCTTATCACTGGCATTAGGCTTTAATGAATACACTTCTGGGACCAAAGGGATGTTTGATGTGTTCTGCATTACGGCAGCGCTAATGGTTGGAACCGCCGGTTTACCCCACGTGATAGTGCGGTTTTTCACTGTACCCAAAGTCCGAGATGCCCGCAAAAGTGCAGGGTGGGCATTGTTATTTATCGCACTGCTATACACAACTGCTCCTGCTTTGGCCGCTTTTGCGCGGGTCAACATGATCGAGACCATTAACGGTACTGAACAATCTGGCACACCTCATGCTGAAGCGCCTAGCTGGATTTCCAGCTGGTCCAAAACGGGGTTGATTAGTTGGGAAGATAAAAACGGCGATGGCAAAATGTTTTATTCGGGAGACGAACGTAATGAAATGAAGGTTGATCGAGACATAATGGTATTGGCGAATCCCGAAATTGCTAATCTGCCTATATGGGTTATCGCTCTGGTCGCCGCTGGTGGTATTGCTGCGGCTCTATCCACCTCGGCAGGCTTATTGCTGGTGATTTCAACATCGGTATCCCATGATTTGCTAAAACGCAATTTAATGCCGAATATTACCGATAAAAAGGAGTTGTTTTTTGCCCGCCTGGCAGCGGGTGTCGCCATTTGCATAGCGGGTTATTTCGGGGTCCATCCGCCGGGGTTTGTCGCTCAAGTGGTTGCTTTTGCCTTTGGTCTTGCCGCTTCGTCCTTCTTCCCGGCAATTATCATGGGGATCTTTATGAAACGTATGAATGACAAAGGCGCCATAGCCGGTATGTTGGCAGGAATCACTTTTACCACGGCATATATTGTTTACTTCAAGTTTATCAATCCGGCAGCAAACGTAACTGATAACTGGTGGTTTGGCGTCTCACCTGAAGGAATTGGTGCTATTGGTATGGTGGTTAACTTTGTGGTCGCACTGACAGTACTGAAATTCACCAAAGAGTCTCCTAAAGAGATTCAGGATTTGGTAGAAAGTATTCGTTTTCCTAAAGGATCCGGTGAAGCAACAGCCCACTAGTTAATCAACACTTAATTAAAGCCCGACTACTGTCGGGCTTTCTGTCTAGCGGTAATAAAAAACAACGATAATGAACATCACATAAGAGTGGCCTTGCTTTGACATCAAGAGCAAGGCCACTCTTGTCTATAGCAGAGCTATATTAAAGAGTGAATTACAATTAGCAGCTCTTCTTTAATCTTGAGCCTGTCGTTGTGGCACAATCTGCAGATGCTTGTTTTTTGCTCTTAGCATTTTTAGTATCTGTAGTCGCTGCAGTATCATTGTCGGTAGATACACAAGCACTGGTTCCCAATATTGCTATTACACACAATAAAACTAACTTACTCTTCATTCTCAACTTCCTGATTATTATTGTGGCGAACTTGGGAAAGTTTCCCTCATATTGCCCGTTAAAACAAAAACGGCATTACTATCTACTAACACCTTAGTAGACAGTTGAGAATTATATGAAGATGTTAGTAGGGGTCAAGCAATAATTTAAAAATAGTTATATAAATCATGCATTTGTTACAAATATTTACAATTTAAGAAGAAGTGATTGGATATCTGAGCTTCCAGATTTGAGGCCTGCTTGTCTTTGTAGGGATCTTTGTTTTTGGTAATCCCCTCTATTATTTAATGGGACATGTTAAGGGATAAATTCAATGAAGAAATTGCACAGAAGAAAGCTAAGTACACGTTTGTTGAGAAGATCAGAATACTTCATTGCTTGGCTGTTAATCCGACTTCGCGCCGTTTTTTGTGCCTGGAATAGAGTGATTTGTGACTGATTGGACATATCGAATTAGGAATAGACCCAAGGTAAAGCCTTAGTTAAATGGCCTGG
>JBLHNW010000398.1:0-3254 GCA_047622205.1 Paraglaciecola sp. | reverse complement strand
GTAAGTCACTATTAGCCGAGCGCATCCACCAATTATCGAGCCGCCAATCCTCGCCTTTTATTTCAGTCAATATGGCCGCTATTCCAGAAAGTTTATTTGAAAGTGAGCTATTCGGTCATCAAAAAGGGGCATTTACCGACGCGAAACAAAATCGTGTGGGTCGATTCCAATTAGCCGATCAAGGTAGTTTATTTTTTGATGAAATTGGCGCTTTGCCTTTATCCCTGCAACCCAAACTTTTACGGGTCCTGGAAGCAGGAGAATATGAAGTACTGGGCTCTAGCCAAACTCAAACCACCAACGTAAGACTCATTAGTGCGACTAATGCAGATTTAAAACAGCTAGTGTCCGAAAAAGAGTTCCGACAAGATCTGCTATATCGTTTAAACACACTGGTGATCACGATACCGCCACTACGTGAACGTTTAGAAGATATTCAGCCTTTAGCCGAAACTTTTATCGCGCAATTTAGTGCTAAATATCAAAAGGCTAGCTTAACTCTCAGCCAAGATGCCATTGACAAACTTAAGTGTCATAGATGGCCGGGGAATATTCGAGAATTAAGTCATACCATAGAGCGTGCCGTACTGCTGGCAATAGGGGATAAAATAACAGCACAACAATTACTGTTAGATATTACAGATACTGGCTCAAATGATATGGAATTACAGCCTCTTGAAGAAGCTGAACGGCAGCTAATCGAAAAAGCGATGTCGGTTACTTCTGGTCAAGTGATTGAAGCGGCAAGACTACTAGACATTTCCCGCAATGCACTTTACCGAAGGTTAGAGAAATTTGGCATTAAGTATGAGTCATGAAAAATGGCTAGTTAGTGGTTTATCCATTACCGTAATTATTATTTTATCATTAACTGCGGCACTCACCTGGAGCTTGGGTTGGAGTATCTTAACCATAGCTACGTTAATGTTTTTGATGTTCTACCCTCTGGCCTGGTTAGCATGGAAAGGTTATCAGTTTTGGTGCCTTTCCATTATGCAGCTCACTACTTTTACGCAAGTATTAAGAGAGGGTGAACAGAATCTGCGTTTTAAAAAACAGCATAAGCACAATTTACTGCTAGAGCTGCAAAAAGAAATTAGCTTACTCGCTCATGAAAATTCAGACAAAAATGCGCAGAATAAAACGGTAGAAACTTTGCTCAGTCATATTTTAGACGCATGGTCGGTGCCGGTTTGCTTATTTGATCACCAACTTCAATTAACCTATCGCAATATTGCAATGAATGAGTTACTCCAGCAACCAATGCTTATTGGCACCTATGCAAAAGATTTAGGCTTTCATTTAGACGAGAATAATTTTTCTCACCCCATCTATGATGATAAATGGCAATGCCAAAGTATTCGCTACACACAACAAGGCAAGGATAACTGGTTATTTACTGCCATAAATATTTCACAATTATTAAATAAAAACCAAAGCGCCACGCAAAACAATTTAATTCGAGTGTTAGCCCACGAATTACGAAACTCGCTTACCCCAATGAGTTCAATGGCAGATACCTTATTAAGTAGCAAGGTACTAAACGAAGCGCAAACAAGAAAAGTATTAAGCCGCATTCGACAGCGCAGTGACCGTTTGATGACCTTTATCGAGCAATACAGCAAATTATCTCAATTACCACCAGCACAACCTAAGTGGTTTGATTTTTCAGAGATATTGGTGGAAGCAAAAGCTATGGTAAATGAAAACTGCCAAGTTCGATTTCAAGGCAACAATCAATGCTACGGCGACGTCAATCAAGTCGCACAAGTGCTGATAAATGTACTAAAGAATGCCCAAGAAGCGTGTACAGAAACAAACTGTCAGGTAAACATTACAATATACTCTGTCAAGAATGAGCAGGTCATTGAAATCACCGACAATGGCCCCGGCTTTGCCAATTTAGATAATGTATTAACGCCTTTTTACACTACCAAAACTCATGGCTCTGGCATCGGTCTATCCCTTTGTGCGGAGATTACGCGCAATCATCATGGACAATTATCAGTTAGTAATGTTAGCGATGGCGGTGCCAGAATATCCATGACATGGCCAAGCTCAGTATAAAATTATTGAGGGAAATAATTGGGGTCACCTTGAATTGAAGCACCCCAGACGCTCTCAACACGTCATTTTGAGATAGCATGGGTATAGGCTCCAGAAGGTCCCATTAAGATTTTGGTATACTGCATCAGATGAAAAAAACAGCCAAAGGATATAAGCTTTGCTTGTTTGTTTACTTCACCCCTAAACTACAAAGTGAGCCATGATGAAGGAATATGACAAAGTAAGATTTGCTGCCAAACTCAACAACGGTTCTCGTGTTGTTCACGACGTTTACACTAAAGGAGCAGGCCCCGTAGTGGTGATTGTGCAGGAATTACCGGGTATTGGCCCTGAGACTTTAAAGCTAGCTGACAACTTCGTCGACAAAGGTTTTACCGTTGTGCTCCCCCACCTATTTGGTCCTCTTGGCAAGGTAAATCTACATGGTAATACACTGCGCGTAATGTGCATGCGCAAAGAATTCAGAATATTTGAGCAAGGAAAAACCAGTCCCGTGGTGGATTGGCTGCGAGCCCTATGCCGGGAATTAACAGTAAAACATAGCGTGGAGGGAGTCGCAGTTATCGGCATGTGTTTAACCGGCAACTTCGCGATCTCATTGATGGCAGATGATGCCGTGTTAGCGGGAGTCGCTTCGCAACCATCCTTGCCAGTTAATGATCACGCTGATCTGCATATGTCGCCACAAGACATAAAGCAAATACGAACGCGTCTGGATAATCAGGAACCTATGCTGGCATTTCGATTTGCCGAAGACACCTACTGCCGAGCGCCTAGATTTGAAAAATTAGACAAAGCGTTTAATGACGACCGTCAAAGAATTAATTTACAAACCCTACCCGGTAAAGGACATGCCGTGTTGACTCTCGATTTTGTAGACGAACTTGGCCACCCCACCAAACAGGCATTTGAGCAAATTGTCGCCTATTTCCGCAGAGCGCTTGGCGTAAAGAACAATGATAATATAAGCTCAGCTCAGCAGTAACAGGCTCAATCAAGGGCTGTTATTTTTCATTTAAGACATCAATAAAAAATTAAAGCAGCTGAACCACAGAGGACACAGAGCGCACAGAGCGCACAGAAAAAAGTGAATATTAAGTGTCCGTATATAGTAGAAATAGTGAGCA
Organism: Paraglaciecola sp.; assembly: GCA_047622205.1. Taxonomy (GTDB): domain Bacteria; phylum Pseudomonadota; class Gammaproteobacteria; order Enterobacterales; family Alteromonadaceae; genus Paraglaciecola. Next base: position 60 of record JBLHNW010000398.1, on the reverse strand, counting down.
CAAAAGGCTAAAAGCAGCTAATTACTGGGTGCAGTATGGTGACTTCTTTATCTCTGTGAA
>JBLHNW010000397.1:0-3254 GCA_047622205.1 Paraglaciecola sp. | reverse complement strand
CCCTTAACACTGGTCCATTTCTTACTCGCCTCATTACTTATTAAGGTGCCGGGGGCTGCAGGATTTAAGGTGTTTCGGATCACACAGGGAATATGATGTTGAGCGATTGGACCAATCGTTTTAGGGTGTAATACTTTTGCCCCAAAGTAAGATAATTCCATGGCTTCCTGATAAGTGAGTTTGTCTAGTAAAACCGCCCCATCAACCTGATTCGGATCGGCATTGTAGACACCATCTACATCTGTCCAAATTTCACAACATTCAGCATCAATACAGGCTGCTAAAATCGCTGCGGAATAATCCGAGCCGTTGCGTCCCAGGGTAACCTTCTCACCAGCTTCATTTCCTGCCACAAATCCGGGCATAATAAGCAATACCTTGCCAGAATTATCAACCTCACTAAAACGCGCTTTGCTGGCTGCCACATCGCAAATGCTGTCGAGGTAATCACCTTCAGCCAATATCATATCAGCTGGGTCAATAATACTGTTCACCTGGCCAATGGTGGCCAATATCTGGCTAAAAATATTCACGCTCAAGTATTCACCGATACTCAATATTTTCGCCACCACTGGTTCTGGGGCGCAGCGCAATAAAGCAAAACCTTCAAGCTGTTGATTTAGATGATTGAGGATGTCGTGGATATAGTCCGCAAGTTCGCTGTCGTTGAAATCCGGCATACTCTCTTTAAGGTCATCCAGGATCCCAAACAACACCATGTTTAGCTTAGCAAACAATTCACCATAGTCGGCGCCTGCTGCTGCTTCATCACATAATAGTGACAATGCATTCGTCACACCTTTTGGAGCCGATAACACAACTGCCGCACCTGTTTCGAGATGACAGGCCATGCTGATATCTTTTACTCGTAAATAGCGCTCTGCATCGGCAAGAGATGATCCGCCAAACTTCAACACCTTCATTTTTTACTCCTTTACGCATGTCCCATGCCTTGCTTTGGCTAACGACTTACAACTCATTAATATTGGGGCTTACTCGCCATTTAACTTTCTAAACCGCTAATAACAAAAAAGCCCGCTTTTGGTTGCGGGCTTTTAGTATCTTTTTTTGAAGCACTAGCCAGCGACCACCTCATAGAGGGTGATAATCATAATCATGCCGGTGGTACTTGTTTTTATTTTTGAATCTATGTTCATGTAGGCAATTTGCCGTATAGACGTCTATATGTCAACTGCCAAAACTGCTTGTTTTGTTATTTGTTATGCACAGTCGGTGTTGACGTTTCAAACTGTCTGATAATTTCAAGCAACTTTCCAGACTTTGCAAACTGAAACAAGTGGACTCTACTTTGCAAACCAACATAATTTGCAGCTTAGAAAGCAGATAATTTAATTAAGTTCTTGTATTTTTTCAAGCAAGATAATTAAACTGGACCTAAAGCGCAAATACATCTACCCATCTCATCAGGAATCCACTTGGCAAGCTCAGATCTACAATTAATAACTAAAGTCGCTTATCAAATTTTAAGTGGGTTTGATAAAAATTATCGTTGGTATTGCCGCATTACCTCTGGTGGTCAACAACGGTTCGAGGGAGCCCAATGGAAGGAAACTCAAGACGCTATCAAAGAGCGTATTAGTATCTACGAACATAGCGTCTCCGATGTGGTTGCCGAAATATACCAGCGGGTGTTTCCACACCAACAGAATTTACAGTTTTGGTACTCCCTAAAGAAACAGTATCTACTTATCATAAATGACCACCCTCAATTTGAACTTGCTGAAACCTTTTACAATTCAATTTTGGGGCGTATTTTCAAACATCAGAAAATCCAAGACGATATTATGTTCGTATCAACTGGTCGTTGTTACTTACCCGGCCAGAACCGGCAGAAAATTGTTAACAGCTTCGATACCCAAGGCACTGTGGCTGAAATGCTCGAAGCAGTATTTAACACTTACCATTTTAACCTCGTATTTGAAAACCGTCAGCGCGATTTAACTCTTCTTGATGACGTTCTACGGCAAACACTGGGCCAACAAGAGCTTGCCAGTGTAGAGGCTATAGAAATGCTTAAGCCGGTATTTTATCGGAGTAAATCTGCTTACTTGATTGGCCGAATATGCATGCCTGACAAAACACTGCCTTTTGTTGTGGCTTTAATGCTCAACTCAGAAAATGAATTGAAAGTGGATGCGCTGCTCACTGATCGCAAAGATCTAAGCGTAATCTTTGGTTTTGCCAGGGCATATTTTATGGCTGACACTCAGCATCCAGCGGAACTAGTGGCCTTTTTACAGGAACTATTACCGAATAAGAAAGACTTTGAATTATATATTTCTCTGGGCTTTTACAAACATGGTAAAACAGTATTTTATCGAAATTTTTTACAACATCTGCAACAAAGTAGCGACCTGTTAGCCGCCGCCCCGGGCATTAGAGGTTTGGTCATGGCAGTTTTTCATCTGCCGTCCTATGGAGTGGTATTTAAAATAATCAAAGACGAATTTCCTGAAAGTAAAAAAATCACTCGGCAACATGTGAAGGATTGTTATCGGTTGGTGAAAATGACTGACCGCGTCGGGCGCATGGCAGATACCCATGAGTATGTTAACTTTCGCTTACCCCGTGAGCGCGTATCAAAGAGCCTGTTAGACGAGTTAAGGGGATCCTGCGCCAGCAGCATTGAGCTAACGGATAATGAAGTGATCATCAAACATCTATATATTGAAAGAAAAATGACGCCTCTGAATATCTATCTGGAAGAAGAAACAGACACAGACAAAATTCGCCAAACATTGGATGACCTGGGTACCTGTATTAAACAGATAGCCGCGGCGAATATATTCCCCGGCGATATGCTCCACAAAAACTTTGGTGTGACCCGCCATGGCAGAGTTATTTTTTATGATTACGACGAAATTTGCTACATGCATCAGCGAGAATTCCGCGAAATTCCTAAATCAGATGATCCCTACGCTTTAGATACGCTCTCGGTGGGGCCAAGTGATGTTTTCCCTGAACAGTTTGAACATTTTATTGTTGGCAAAAAACATTTGAAGACGATCCTTAAAGAACTTCACCCGGATCTTATGACGGCTAAATATTGGCTTCAAGCCCAGAAAAAAGCAGCGAAAGGAGAAGTTCAAGACTTCACCCCCTACGCGGCAAGTAAACGCCTTGAACAACAGTAAAAGCTTGCAGACCGCAATTTTAAAACTTAAGCCCCTAAAAAACGCCTACTCTGAGCCGACTTATTTTAGCAAAATGTGAGCACTGATAATCTTCAGCTC
>JBLHNW010000396.1:0-3290 GCA_047622205.1 Paraglaciecola sp. | reverse complement strand
ATGGGTAAAAGAATTTGTTTATTGGTACAACAATGAGCATCGCCATAGCAGGATCAAGTTTGTGACACCGAGCCAGAGACATGATGGTCTGGATGTTGAGATACTAGCGAAGCGAAAAGTGTTATATGAGACAAAAAGAAATGAACATCCACAGCGATGGTCAAAAGAAGAGAGAAACTGGCAGCCAATAGGCGCTGTGGAGTTAAATCCAGAGCAAAACAAAGAAGCTGCTTAACAATTTAGGCGACAACTGTCTTGAAAAACACCGAAACGGTTAATGTAATGTGGTTGTTAAGCCATGTCCGCTCTAGATCAAAACATACAAAAATTTTCAGTAGCAATTCTCAAATGCTAACTTCTGCTTCGTGGCCAGCCTGTGTGAAAACTATTTTGAACTGACATGATTAGACGATATCAGCGAAATAATGCTCTGTAGATTAAATTCTGGAGTAATTTTGGAATAAAAATGCGTATTAATTTACGTAGCGTCGCATAAAAATTCGATGCTACGAGTTTTCACACAGCCTGTGGCATAAGTGACGATTAAACCAAATTCCCAATCGGTTTATTTTTTAGCACTAATATTTATTAGTGCTAATGTTCCCTTGGTGCGCATTCCTGACTTTAGAAATATGATTTTTCGACACTTTTTAATGGTGATTGACACTACACAGCGGACGTTAGCGTAACTGACAATGAGGACAGTAATGTTAAGGAGTGCTGAACATCAGCATTTACCATATCCAAACACTAAGATTGAACAGCGAAAGATCAATCTTAGCTCTTCGATCAAGGTAATCGAAGAGCTAAGATTAAAGTTCAAGCCGATTGTTATCATTAGAAAAAATCAACGAACATTTTTGTCAGGATAATCCTCCGCTTGACTAATAAAGCTTTCGAATCACACTACAAATTTTTTGTCGCCCAGTCAGCAAAATTTGTTGGGATCCGCCCAGAAACTTTTTGTTCGATAAGATAATCAGTTTCACTAAACAGTCCGCCTAGGTATGTATGATCCTGAAAGTAACCAAACATTTGCGCTAGTTCTTCTGCGCCTGGAAAGAAGGTGCCAAAAACATCTTTTGATACCTCTTGATAAGTAAAGTGTTTACCTTGTCTTTCCAGTGTTGTAAGTATTTTATCAAAACTCAGTATTTCGCCAACTATAGGCAAATATTGACCATGACCTGCAATGTCAGGATTAAGAAAAGATCCCGCAACGGCATGCCCTAATTCACTAATATCTGCCATATGAATGCTGTTACTATCAGATGCTATTGGCAAGGTCCATCCCATTGTGCCATCGGATTGCTTTTGTGGTGCTAGGTTGGTTAGAAAATTCTGGTAAAAGAAACTAGCGACTACATAAGTATGGTATTTAAAGCTCGCTTGCTTAACGAGTGAGTCAATCTGCGCCTTGTCAGTGAAGTGAGGTACGTTATAAGTGCCGTTACTAATGTTTTTTACGTCAGGCAGTGTTGACCAAATAAAATGTGATACACCTGCTGATTTTGCAGCGTCAATTGCATTGCTTGCCTGAGTTTTTTCATCAGTGCCAGTCTCCCAAAAATTGGTGACAACAAAAACCCCATAAGCACCTTCAAATGCTTTACTTAACGAATCAACATCATTAAGGTTTGCACCAACAACCTGATCCGCTTGTCCCTGATAGTTTTCCGGTGAACGAGTAATCGCCCTAACGGTAAAATCAGTGTTTGTTTTTAGTGCGTTAACAACGCCTATTCCTTGTTGGCCAGTTGCGCCTAATACCACGATAGTTTTGTTTGTATTGCTCATATTCTTAACTCCAGTCAGTTGTTGTAGAAACTGAAACAAGTATATTTGTTTTAATTTTGCACCAACAGAGCTATCATCAATACCATATCGTTGCAAAAATGGGATAGTGGTGATGCTGCTCGATTGTATGCAAGTGTTTGTAGCCATTGCGGATACGGGCACAATTACGGGTGCTGCTGAAAAACTAGGCTTAACCAAATCTACCGTTAGCAGGCGACTGGCGGCATATGAACATCAGATAGGTACAACACTGTTCCGACGTTCCACTCGATCTATATCCCTTACTGATGAGGGAAAGACTCATTACTTACGAGTTAGGGAAACCATTTATGATGCTCAAATGGCGATAACTGAAATAACAGCGAACGATCCCGATCCTTCTGGGTTGCTACGATTGTCTGCATCTTTAGTGATTGGTCAACGTGTGTTGGCTCCAATGGTTTGGCAGTTTATGGCTAAATATCCTAAAGTTAAAGTTGACTTGTTTCTTACCGACAATATTGTTGACATGGTCAAAGACGGTGTTGACTTTGCTGTGCGTATGGGGGAATTACAGGACTCTGAATTATTAGTACGACAATTGGGAAAAGGGCATAAGGTAATCGTTGCCAGTCCAGCTCTACTCGATAAATATTTTGTTCCGCGAGAAATCTCACAGCTCAAAAATATTCCAGCCGTAGTGAGTGAACCTAATCAACATATTTGGAGATTTGCATCCGGTGCGTCGGTAAGTGTCAATTGGATCTGTAGTGCAGGAACAATTCCGCTGGCTTTAGATTCTTGCCTGGAAGGCATTGGTATCGCTCTGCTCCCACAGAATATGTGTGATCCCTATTTAGCAAATGGCAACTTAGTGCAACTTATGCAGAGTGAGCCTTTGCCAACGACAGATATTTCATTAGTTTATCCCCGGCTTGAACATCAAAGTTCTGCTGCGCGGGTTTTTCTTGATGAAATGCGAAACCGCGAGCAATTTATTGTCTAGCGTTAATCGATGAAGGTTTCTATAGTTTTGCATTGTAGCTTAACTTAGCTATCGAAAATTTTAATGGCTTTCAATGAGGTAATACTTTTTAAAGTTCAAGAATGAAGTAGATGGAAATATTCTACCTAAAGTCTGCTTTCACTTTCAAAGCGACAAAAATTCAACGTAAATTCTGCATATTGCTAATGACCGCAGTGTGGCCAGCCTGTGTAAAAACTCATTGTTGTTTGTCTAAATTTCAAAAACGTTTTACCGCTTAGTTTGTTTATTTTGGATGAGAGTCGAATTTAAAATAAAAAGATAAGGCTAGAGCCTTATATCGTGGCCTTTATGGCGTTCATTAACCCTTCAATACCCATTATGTTTAACATTCGCTTGAAGTTTGCATATTCTCATGCATCGCGATCACCTAATACTATCTAAGCCGATCACCTAATACCATCCATCGCGATCACTCAATACCATCGATGCCGATCACTTTTCGGTCAAAATGGTATTGAGTGATCGG
>JBLHNW010000395.1:0-3321 GCA_047622205.1 Paraglaciecola sp. | reverse complement strand
CGAATTTTGACCAAATGCGCCTGGCGCGTAACCAAATAACTCAGTTTCGGCAACATTGTCAGGCAAAGAAGCACAGTTTAAGGCTAGAAATGCCGCATCGCTGCGACGACTGGCTTCATGACAAGCTTTGGCAAGTAATTCTTTACCCGTTCCTGTTTCACCGAAAATAATTATAGGCGCATTTAATTCCGCCATTCTTTTAGCTTCACGTACGACTTTTTTCATCGCCTTACCACTTGTCTGGATAGAAATAAAACTATCCATATTCGCTTCATGAAATACCGTTAACTGTTGCCCTAAACGTAGCTCTGATTTAAGTATAAATACGGCGCCTGCTAAAATTGATTCTACGCCATTCTCAGGAACCATAACGGGCAGAATGTCGGCTAGATAATCCTGTTCAATAAATCTTACTTTTTGTGCTTGAGCTTGCACCTTTTTGCCTTCAAGCCAGCGATTAACATTAAATCCCTTAATAAATTCACTGATCTCAACGCCAAGCAGATCCTTACTATTCATATCCAAACTAGCAGTTACCGCTTCATTTACCAATAATATATGGCCTTTCGTATCGACTGAAAAAACCGGATCGGGTAAAGTTTGCAATAACGCTTTAAGTTGGTTTTGCTCTCGTTCAAGGGGCATAAAAGGGGTTGTTTTAACGTCTGCAATGCCTGCAATTTTACGAATTTCAGGCATCAAGTGTTGAAAGTCCGCAAACTCAATATTAGGGAAATTTAGAAATATCTTCCCTGTTTCATCAATCTCAATACCACGTAAATCAATTTCATGGTCGACCAAAATATCCAACACATCCTGGGTAATACCCAATCTGTCCTGACAGCTAATTTCTAATCGCATAAGGTTACTTTGTTATTATTTGTTAAGACATTGTGTAAAGATATTATTACAAAATGGAAACACGTTACAGCAATATTTACCTCTTTTTAGAGCTTCGCCGCTGAACACCTGATTATCGTTTCGCTCGCAGTTTTATCTTAGGGGGGAATCTAGGCGCATGTATACCTAATTCATTAGGCCTGCTCAACCACAGCCATAATGTCCATCTCAGTAATCTCAATCAATTGATCAAAAGACTGCAAGGGGAAATATCTAGTTCACTTCACTCAACTGGGGAACCCGTTTCGCGTAAACCTAACAATTCCAGACCTTGCATAAACTCGTCACAAGCTCGGCCTTGACTAGTCTTTAACTATCTTTACAACAAATCTTGCCAAATAGAATTTTCTTCGGCACTCCATGTAACGTTCCCGTCAGGTACAATTTAATGAAATAGGTATTGCGTATTCACCTCCATATGCAGTTGAAATTCAGTCTGAACGTTATTTTGTATTCACACATATTTTACTGAAAACTGTAAAAATAGTAGCCCACAAGCAATAGCAAATAATCTATAACTTGTAGAAATTTGGCACACGTAAACATGCCGCATGAACCCTAGGCAGCTATTGCTTTGTGTTACCTGATCCGTTTATTGAGATCCGTGAGAAGTTGTTTGCTAATGTCCGCAAGTCCGGGCTTTTCCACTGAGAGCCAAGGCATTGGACGACATTCCTGCATAGCTTTAAGACCGATTCGCGCACTTAATACACCAGCCCCCATTCCTTGTGCAGCTCGACTGGAAAGTTTTCCAGTGACACCCGCACCAAGCGCATAATTGCCAGCGTCAGAAATGATTTCGGCCGCACCAGCATAAAGCATAGTGTGAAATATTTTGCGAATTAAACTTATTCTGCCCCAATACCCTAGATGAACCCCGTATGCCTCGCTAATTTGATTCAACATTCGCAGATTGCGCCATAAAACTATCGCCATATCCAACAAAGCAAAGGGGCTAACTGCTATTAGGGCACTCGCAGCCCCCGCGTTCGCAGTTATTATAGATAGCGCTTTTTTATCTACCTTAGCGATAACGCTATGTTCGAATAAACTGATCACTTCATTATCGGTGTGATGTTCTGCCAAAACAGATTGCCAAACAATAACGTCTCCTTCATATTGTTTCGGAAGGTTCGCTGCAATCGTTTGACAGTGTATTTTTCCCAAACCGATCGCCGGTGTGTCATATAATTGCAACGAAGATTGGCGCATTGCCTCCTGGCGTTTTAATTGCCGTAAACCTCTCCATTCACTCAGTCCCATAGCAGCAATAAAACCAAGCAAACCGACCGACAACACTAGCCACAATGCTGCGAGCAAATCCTTACGTTGATACAACTCGACAATAAATAAGACAATTTCAATCACACTTAATATTAAAACCACAGATGAAAAATAGGCAAACCAACGAGCGAATCGCGGCTTTTTATGACTTTCTCTTGGTGTATTCTCCTCTACCAAAGGTATTTGAAGGTCGGGAAAATCTTGCCATTTTTCAAGGTTATTTATAGCCACAGCAGACTTTAGGGACAGTTCAACTTCAAACTCGGCCGCTTTTTGTTCGATGACAACTGCGGCTTTTATCGGTGTTTCTTGTTTATTAGCTGAGCCACAGGGAGTTATTGACTTTTCTTCAGTCATATCAATTTATCCCCTAGTAAAAAATCCAACACTTGATCCATGCGAATATGAGGCAAACAATGTGGGTTGCTTCTAGTGGGCGGAGCTAATTTGGGAAAATCGAAGCCCTGGTGTTGCCAAAATCCATCATCCGGACATTTTTCCGGTACGTCCCCGGGAAATAACGTAATCTGTTGGCCATCCATTGCCTGTCCCTGAAGAACTTGTAAGCGTTCTCCTTGATGTTCACTTACCCCATACTTGGAAGCCCGTATAGCGGCTATAGCCGTAGATTCAGTCACCACCCCATCAAATTGAATTTGTTTTCTGGCAGTATGCAACATTGAATCTAATAGCTTAACCAGGTTGTTTTGTTGATCTGGGGTAATATGGTCAGCTTTACTCGCAGCAAACATTAGTTTGTCTATTTTGGGCTTAAACAAACGTTTCAATACATTTGATGTACCATACTCAAAACTGCCTAAAAGCCAATCCAGCGCTTTTTGCAAATCGGCATAACTGCGATATCCGCGATTAAGTGCAGACAAACAATCAACCAACACTACCTGGCGATCAAAACGCTTAAAATGATTCTGATAAAATGGCCGAACAACATACTTTTTGTAATGTTCAAATCGACGAATAATCAAATCAGCATTACTGTCTTTCGTGGGGTTAAGCACGTCGACTTTTTGCTCTTCAATTTGCTGTTCAGAAACTGGAAAAAAATGCAACACAGGTGCGCCTTCAAGCTCGCCGGGCAAAATAAATCGACCAGGCTGTAATAGCTTATAGCCATTG
>JBLHNW010000394.1:0-3400 GCA_047622205.1 Paraglaciecola sp. | reverse complement strand
CCACCTCCTAATTTTATCAGCCCATCGCGGTCACCATAAATATCAGCAAACTGCTCATGCGAATTAGCTAACAGTGCGACTAATTTTGCCGTATCCATCGAACTACCGCCACCAAACCCAATTACCCCATCGACTTCATGATCCTTTGCGCAGGTAACAGCAGACAGGATGATATGTTCAGTTGGGTCAGCCACCACTTGGTCAAAGCAGGAGTACTCTTTGCCTGCTTTTTTAAATGCATTATCTAATGGCTGTATTAAACCTATATCTACAATACCTTGATCAGTAATTATCAAGGGCTTCGAAATATCTAGAGCTGAACAAGTTTCGACAATCTGCTTAATCGCGCCTATTTCACTAATGATTGATTTGGTAGTCGAAAAAACAAAAGGTTTCATTGATAGCTACTTATACACAAACAGTTTGTCGTCTAAATCAACTGTTGGTAATGTATCTTTTTCCGACCAGTAATCTTGAGTATGTTGCCAATCAGCTTTGCTACCGCGTTTAGGCATTAGATGCAAAGAACGCAACATATAACCCGGGTTGAATTCATCGGTATCTATCCAAGGTAACAACTCCATATCAGCATCTTCATCTCGCAGCGTCATAGTGAGTTGCTTGACCTGTTTTTGATCCATATGTGTTAACAATCGGCAGATAAAATCGCCAATTAAATCAACACGTAATGTCCAACTTGCACGAAAATACCCCATTACCCAAACCATGTTGGGTACATCAGTAAACATCATGCCGCGATAGCCGACTTTTTCTGAGAAATCGACAATCTTATTGTCTACTGAAAATTCAATCCCACCTAAAACAGACAGGTTAAAACCCGTCGCTGAAATGATGATATCCGCATCCAATTGCTCCCCAGAATGAAGCTTAATACCGCTTTCATTAAAACAGTCAATTTGCTCGGTTGCCACGCTAACCTTGCCCGAACGAATACCGGCAAAAATATCCCCATTAGGAACAACTGCAATACGTTGTCTCCAGGGAGCATACTTAGGCGTAAAATGCTTCTCCATGTCAAAACCTTCATCGAGAAGCTCTGCAACGCCATCAATAAGTCCTTTTTTGACTTCATTGGGATATTGGGTCGATAGCTGAATGAATCCAGCCTGTTCTTGGAGTAATTGACGACGCGTAATTTCGTGAGTCCACACATCATCTATCCCCAAATCACGAAGTTGGTCCGTTAAGGGATTTTCATTCTTGCGTGGAATAAAATAGGTCGGAGAGCGTTGTAGTAGCGTCACATGCTGACAATCTTCTGCGATATTCGGTGCTAATGTAGCAGCAGTGGCGCCAGATCCAATTATTACTACTTTTTTATCTTTATAATCCAGATCTTCAGGCCAATCCTGTGGATGAACAAGTGTACCTGCAAACTCATCTTTACCCTGCCAGTCGGGCGTATAACCTTTTTCATGGTCATAATAACCCTGACACATCCATAGAAAGTTTGCGGTTATCACGATAGTTTCTTTGCTATCTTTTTTAAACGCAGTGATGATCCATAATTGTTGTGCGCTGCTCCAGCTTGCATTCAACACGTGGTGATTGTATCGAATATGCTGGTTTAATTGGTTATCGCTGATAACTTCCTGCATGTATTGCAGAATTTCAGCCCCTTTCGCGATGGGTGAACCAGTCCAGGGCTTGAATCGATATCCGAATGTAAACAAGTCGCTATCGGAACGAACACCAGGATATTTATGCGTTAGCCAGGTTCCGCCAAAACTTTCCATACCATCAAGCACACAGAAGCTTTTATCAGGCAATTGTGTTTTTAAGTGGTACGCAGAGCCTATTCCAGATAAACCTGCACCAACAACGAGAACATCGAAGTGTTCACAACTTTCTTTAATGGTATTCATAAACCCACCTAATTTGTATGTTTAGATTTCTATTCTCTGAGCAACGTTTTCGCTTTTAACGCATCAATATTTCTAACCAAAAAAGTCTGTGAGGCCAAAGTTAAAATTTGTTCTTGTTCAAACTTTTTTAATATTTTGTTCACTCTTTGACGTGAACCCAGTGTTAAATCTGCAAGCTCTTGTTGGCTCATTTTTTTCTTTATCAAGATGCCATTATCGGTTTGCTGCCCGCAGTGCTGTGCAAACCACAATAGCCTGCCAGCGACCCTGGAACTAAGGGGATAAAAAAGCATGCCGCTTAACAACTCACACATTTGCAGTGTTCGCTTGGTCTGCGCTAAAAATAAATTTTGATATATAATTTTATGCTCTTCAGCGAGTTGTTTAACCAAGCGCTTGGGGATTTCAATAATGATCGAATCTTCCAGAGCTTGAGCTTCGAACATACGAGCAGGTTCATCAGCTAAAGCAAACTCACCCAACCACGCATTATTTGAAAATTCAGTTATGGCAAACTCTTGACCTTGCACACTAGTGATTTTTATTCGAACAAACCCTTGTAAAACACAGTATACAAACTCCCCTTCTTCACCTAAGCGATAAAGAAATGTTTTGTTTTCAAAATGCTTTACTCTTGCGGCTTTGAACAGTGTCTGAAAAACACTAATTGGTGCCCCTTCAAACCATTGACACTGTTTAATTGCACTTTCAATTTGGCTCATAGAATTAATTCTTCAACGAAACTAATAAAAGACGTTATCGAGAGTCAATTATTTTCCTCTCGATAACGCTATTCACTAGTAAAAGCTATAACGAACTTGTAAACCAAAATTGATGGGATCAGACAACTCGACTGACTGCTGACGACCCGTTGTATTAGGTGAACTCTTACGTAAAACGTCACGTTCATCAGCGGCGTTTCTCACAAATGCTGCCACTTCAAATACTTCACTTTCAGAGGTCCAACTCAAACGGGCATCGATACGATTATAACTGTCGACTAGATCCCAATCACTGCGATTAAAAGACCGAGAGTATTGTTCCCCCACATAAGAGTAACCGGCCGTTAGTAACACTGTGCCCATGTCATCTAGCTCAAAGAACTGGCTGGCAGAAAGTGAAAACTTAGTTTCTGGCGCCATATTTAATTGATTACCTGATAAGTCCTGCACATCACATTCGCCTAAAATGGCACAAGCGACAGAGTCAATGGCTGTAAAGGTATCGTATTCTGAATTGGTATAGGAGTAGGTAGCCATAATACGTAAATCATCAGTCAACCAGGCCTGTAATTCGGCCTCTAAACCCATCACTGTGGCTTCAGCAGCATTGTCAAAACCATTGGTGGTGATCCCATTTTGGGTAAAAGCCGTCTGCACTTGAATATCGGTATAATCGTAATAGAAGGCAGCCAATGAGAGGTTCATGTTGTTATCAAACATGGATTTTTTATAACCCACTTCAAATGCAGTTAATTCTTCTGGGTCAACTACATCGACTGGCTGTGCTGTTGC
>JBLHNW010000393.1:0-3512 GCA_047622205.1 Paraglaciecola sp. | reverse complement strand
GAAAACATCAGTCCTTGCAGCAAACCGTTAGTTTGTGCCAGCTTAATATGCTCTATCGCACCGTCACAACAACGAGTTTCAATTACCGAACGCCCCCAATTAATGAGCAAACCCATGGGTACATCAATCTGCTTGTTGAGAATTTTTAACACATCAATTTCGTCTTCAATATTCATAAATCCTTTTGCCGGACTTTGACCTTCGATCACCGTGTCGCAATGTTCGATAAGTATTTTTGCTCCTTGCCAGTCCCATCCAAGCATTGTGTTCAGTGATGCCAAAAGTGCACGTTTAGAAGAGGATGCAACACTTTGCTTAGGTGCCGTTTGGATTTCAACTGCTAGTACCGCTTTGCGTCCCAAGTGACCATTTAATTTAACAATCGCATCCAGAGCATCTTGCATGAAGACTAAAGCCGCCTGACGGCCCTGTTCATCATCAGATGCAATACCAAAATGTGGATTTTTTGATAAGCCCCCCATAATGCCCGGCACGCAGGTAATGACAAAATCCCAATTAGGGTCAATATTGCTTAGAAACCAATCGTCATCATAGCGATGTAATTTCCCTACAAAAGGGTGTTCAAGCCCTTTGACATTGGACAACATTTTGAGCTGATCGTAGTAGTTTTTTTCTAACTCGGCATTCCATCCAGAAATGTTCGGGGAGGTGGCATAAGCGCCCACAAAATATCTCAATGTGAATCTCTTAATATTAATAATATTTTCGATACTCTAGCACGTTATTTATACCCAAGTGTCTTGAAAATCTAGGTTCAGCCGGATTTGAGTGAAGGCATGGTGGCTCTTCGTCGACATCAAATAAGGCAGTGTTAACGTGTTTGAGGGACGCTGTAACAAAGAGTGACCGCGGCTGCTACTCTTTGTTACAGCCGCTTAAAAAGTCACCAACATTCCTGCCTGACTGCGCCTCAATTGGAAGTTGCTGTAAGCTCTCTGAGGGAGCACAAACTTATGCCGTTTTGTGTTAGAGCTGTCCGCGCCTTTTTACCAGCTCTTCTTGAATTTTATGAGCAGCATCTTCGGTCAAGTCGTATTTCCACATAATTATAATAGCTAGAGCTGCCGTTCCCGCTGGTATAACGATATCTGCGATCCGTAAGTTAGTCATCGTTTCTACTGTTTGAGCAGTAGCTCCTGCATCGAAACCCACTAACTTAAGAACCAATCCGCCTAATATTAGTGCCAGAGCTTGTCCGAGCTTGACCATTAACCAGTATATCGCTGCAAAAGTGCCTTCTTTACGGGGCATGCCATTATTTAGTTCGTCTAAGTCACAGACATCTGCTGTCATGCTCAACATCAGCGTAAACAGTCCACCAATACCGAAAGACATTAGCGGGATTGGCATAAATATCATCCAGGGATTGTCTGGATTAAACCCATACCATTTAAGGGAGTAACCGACTATCGAAATGAGTGTAGCAACGATAAAAGCATTACGTTTACCCCACATATTCGACATCTTGGTAACAATGGGGATGACAAGAAATGCGGTGACAACAGCACTAAGCGTTGCAAACCATGCTGGCCAACTGCCCGCCGCCCCATAGTCACCATTAAACATGTGAAAAACGATGATGAAGAAACTAAATGAAGCGACTAATTGAAATCCGTTGAAAACCAGAAATGTGGCGCCACACAGTCTTACAAATGACTTGTTTTTAAATGTTTGTGCTATCCCTTTAAGCACTCCCATCAGGTTACTTGCCATCATGGCGAATGACATTTCTGCTCTGTTTTCAATATGAGAGCTGTCTATTCCCTTACAGAATAAGCCAGGGATAACGCCCAGCACAATACAGGCGCCTGCGACATAAAGTGACAATTGTCTTACACCTTCGGCTTGGCTTTCAAACATGGTTGGGTCAGCAATGATCACCCAAAACCATGGCACAATCATCCAGGCAATTTGTCCCATGAACTGTGAAAATGCCATCAGGCGGGTACGCTCATTATAATCAGAGGTTATCTCGTAACCGAGACCGACAAATGGCGTGGCAAACATGGTATTACCAATAGTAAAGGCCATGGAAAAAAGTAAAAAATACCAGAAGGTATAATCTGCAGACGCTGCAGGATCGAGTTGCCATAAAAAAGCAAATAACACCCCACTCAATATGGCACCAACGACGATATATGGCCTTCTCCTACCCCATTTTGATCTTGTGTTATCGGTGATGAATCCCATTATGGGGTCGGTTAAGGCGTCAAATAACCTGGGGAGTCCGGTTAAAATTCCTGCGAGCAAAGGATCCATGCCAAAGCCCGTGATCAAGAAAAAGGCAAAAATTGCGAGCGAGGCAGGTAATAGATTGAGAACAAGTGTACCTGTACCATAGGCCGCTTTTTGCCCAAAAGGTACGATATCTTTTGCAGTAGTTTCGTAATGCGACATTTTATTTTTTTACCAATTCTGATTAAAAGGAATTCTCTCGATACGTGATTCTATATGCAATGAGCAACATAAGTTTTAGTTTTCTTTTATAAATTAACCATTTATTTAAAGGGACTTTGGTACAGGCATGAACCACCAGCAAATCAGCACCCGCCATAAACTTTAACAAAACTACCTACATTTTATTAACAAACAATATAAATACGCTGAGGCGGTTGCTGAAGTGCGATAAAGCGTCCCAATATATTGTCTTTGGCAAACATCTATTATGACCATACCCTGTACAAAATGTTTACTTCATTGCTCATCCAGGCTCTACATGGAGTAATCATTTATCCCTTCAAACTTGTCATAGCGCCTACTTTACTGAGTCAAAAAATTCCTTGTATTTAACGATTTAAAACCCGCCCCAGTGGTTTTGAAATGTGTACTTCGATGTACTTTGGTATAATAAGCCAAGTTACCTCAAGTGCAGTCCATCTTACCTTGTTTCACTTGTATCCCTCGTAATTTGAAATATCATTAACATCTAATTAACAAAGCCTCTATTACACTGCTAGTAATAATTTAGCCAGTTCAACAATAACCGTACGTTCTTGTTCTACCATTTATTGTTACTTTAATGGGCAGTCAACGGACTTATTTTATGCCATCGAAAACCGACCTAAACTTGGTTCCCAGCCATACTGGACGATACGACACTCAAATTTCGGATCTATTATCTTGCATGGATCTAGCTGAAAAAATTGGTCAGTTAAGTCAGTTTTCCGGCCACGGCGGATACATACCTGATCATCTACAAAGAGCATTACGTGACGGCTGTGTTGGTTCGATATTAAATGAAGTTGATTTAACCACAGTTAATGAAATGCAGCGTATTGTCGTCGAAGAGAGCCGACTAGGTATCCCCCTTTTAATTGGCAGAGATGTAATACACGGTTTTAAGACTATTTTCCCTATTCCACTCGGCCAGGCCGCTATTTGGTCACCAGAGCTGGTTGAATCGGCAGCAAGAATAGCCGCCCTGGAATCCGCCACCTGCGGGGTGAATTGGACTTTCGCACCGATGATCGATATTAGTCGCGATCCACGCT
>JBLHNW010000392.1:0-3514 GCA_047622205.1 Paraglaciecola sp. | reverse complement strand
GCTTTTTCATTTGGATAAACCTTGCTCGCTGAAGTTTCGCTCGCCAGAGTAGTCTTTGCTGTGGTTAATTCTTCTGATGCATGGGTTAAAATCGGATTACCAAAGCCGAACATAATGAGTAAAAAAAGCCATAAATATTTATCTGACATGAGTTGTTCCTGTAGTATTGGTTAGCCGTCATTATTACCAGTCTCAATTCAATATTCAGCTTTAACTATTTGAAAGGTATTGTTTTTTCCTTTTAAATCTTTAAACGGTCTAATTTTTTCGGCGAATGGTGAAACTCATTACTCGATTTTTCGCTATAGTACGAAGGATGATAAAACCATTTAGACATTTGATTGGCTTGCTGATAATTTCAGGCTTTTGCCAAAACGTGTTGGCGCTTCAATTAGTGCCGATAGAATTCGATCAGGTGATTGTCTGTCCGGTTTTAGGCTCAGATTCTCTGTCAGTAGATACTCCACCTACATTTAACGAAACCAATTGCAAAACAATTAACGCACAACAGGTAAACCCGCAAGATAACGCGTTGTGGGTTAAAGCCTTCATCAACATCCCCCCTAGCATGCGGGACGACAATCAACCCCATAGTATTTACGTATCTGGAAAAACCTCCAGTGAAGTCTATTTTAATGGTCACTATCTTGGACACAACGGCACACCTAGCCGTTTACCTGAGGATGAGTTTGTCGGCAAAATTGACGCGATGTTCTACGTACCCGCTGCGTTGATTAAAGACAATGATAACCAAATCATCCTGAAACTCTCGTCACATCACGGTTTCCTTACATTAGGTAGTCCGATTAATTTTGTTGGGTTTGGAGACTATGCCGATCCCTCGTATTTTATTCAACGCAATTTGGGCGTCTCGCTTATACCACTGGGCGCTCTTATTATTGGCGTTCTCTATTTCCTGGTTGCCAGTTTTAGCCCGCACCAACGACCGACCAATTTGTTGTTTTTACTGATGAGTACGCTCGCAGCATGTCAGTTATTCGCGGAAATTTCACGTGGATTATTTTCATACGATTATCCATTCCACGATGTCCGCCTACTTCTAATCGTCTGCTTGTCGGTCGGATTTGGAACAGGCTTACTAAGCTACATAACACTAAAGCTTGAATTACTAAATAAGTGGGTTTGGATAATTTCCGGGGCAAGCCTAACCCTGTTTGGTGTTATTGCTACTGCGGGATTTGATGCCAAAACGGCAATGGCTATTTTAATACCCAGCGCACTCTCGACGATTTTAGTAGCTGTGAAAGCATTTAAAACCCGCGACAAAGAGCACTTCATTTATCTGAGTATATTTTTGGCTCTAACCATTACGGTAGTGCTGACCCTAGCCAATTTTCACGATGTTTTGTTCTATTACATCATAACCGCAGTGCTAGGATTCCTATTTATCCAACAAGCACTCAAACTCAATCGGGAGCAAGAACAACGTAGAGTAGAGCAACTACAAATAGAGAAACTTAAATTTAAATTAGAACAAAACCAGCGAAAACATCAGCTAACTAAAATTAAAATCAACAGCGCAGGAAAAATTGAATTAGTAGCCAGTGATGAAATAGCCTACTGCAAAGCATCGGGTGATTATGTTGAAATATATCTTCAAGATAAAAAACAAATACTGTTCAGCGGTAATTTGAAAGAGTTAGAAAACCAACTACCAAGTAGCTTCCTTCGAGTCCATCGTTCTTATCTGGTCAACCTCGACTTTATTCGTTCACTCAACAACAACAGCCGGAATAACCAAGTGCCGTCAACCGGTGGAGGCTTTCTTTTGCTGGATGGCGATTTGGAAGTTCCAGTTAGCCGTCGAATCATGCCCATGGTAAGAAGCGTGATTAACGAAAATTAAAAGATTGACGGAATATTATGTCCCTATATACCATCGATTACATAGACAATTGCATGGCCCCCATCGGAATACACTCTTAAGTAAAAGAAATACACTTCTTAAATGAGCACCACGTAAACATTAAACGTTTTTACTCTGTTTTTTCTGTGCACTCAGTGGTTCAGACATTTTTTTTAAAAAACAAAAAAATAAGACTAACAAGTTCATCAACTTAAATTGTTTGTTTGCGCATACAATTCTATAGTGCATTTATCGAAGTTGAAAATGAAGATCAAGATATGAGTACAGATAAACCGCGCAAATATTCACAGAAAATCGTTGATGGTGCCGCTCAGGCACCAAGTCGGTCTATGTTAAGGGCAGTCGGCTTTGGCGACGAAGATTTCAAAAAATCTCAGGTTGGTATTGCCTCAACATGGTCAATGGTGACGCCATGCAACATGCACATTAACACCCTTGCAGAAGAGGTGGGTAAAGGTGTAGATAGCGCCGGTGCTAAAAGCGTGATTTATAACACCATTACCGTATCTGACGGAATTTCCATGGGCACCGAAGGTATGAAGTATTCTTTAGTATCCCGTGAAGTTATTTGTGATTCCATAGAAGCGGTATCGGCCGGCATGGGGCACGACGGTATTATTGCTATAGGTGGCTGCGATAAAAATATGCCCGGATGTTTGATGGGTCTAGCACGCTTGAATCGTCCTTCTATCTTTGTGTATGGCGGTACAATTTTGCCTGGTGAAAACCACACAGATATAGTGTCGGTATTCGAAGCTGTAGGCAGTTACGCTAACGGCGATATTCCCATTACTCAATTGGAACATATTGAAAAAACTGCGATACCCGGTGCAGGTTCTTGCGGCGGAATGTATACGGCAAATACCTTAGCCTCGGCAATTGAAGCTCTGGGTATGAGTATGCCGAATAGTTCTGCGCAAAATGCGGTTTCAGATAACAAGAAGCAAGACTGTATTGATGCAGGAAAAGCGATTGTTTACTTACTCGAACATGATATTAAACCCTCAGACATTATGACCAAAAGAGCGTTTGAGAATGCGATTACGCTGATCATTACCCTAGGAGGCTCTACCAATGCAGTGCTGCATTTAATTGCTATGGCCGACGCCGTAGGAGTGGAGGTGACATTGGATGATTTTGTGCGTATTGGAGATAAGACACCGGTGATTGCCGATTTGCGTCCAAGCGGTCAATATTTGATGTCTGAATTAATTGAAATCGGTGGTATTCAACCTCTGATGAAACGTTTATTAGATGCCGGAATGCTGCACGGTGATTGCATGACAGTTACTGGCCTTACCATGGCCGAAAATTTGGCTGGGGTAGCGGATTATCCAAAGGCCCAGAATATTATATTACCTTTTGATAAGCCAATCAAAAAAGACAGTCATTTGGTTATACTCAGCGGCAATTTAGCCCCTGAAGGTGCAGTTTCAAAAATAACAGGCAAAGAGGGTTTACGCTTTACAGGCACGGCTAAAGTGTATGACTCAGAAGAGCAAGGTTTTGCCGCTATAATTGATGGCCAAGTGGTAGCCGGTGACGTGGTTGTGATCCGCTACGAAGGTCCGAGAGGAGGTCCTGGCATGCGTGAAATGTTGAGCCCCACCTCAGCAATTATGGGCA
>JBLHNW010000391.1:0-3548 GCA_047622205.1 Paraglaciecola sp. | reverse complement strand
CCGGGTCAATGGAACTCGAATATGCAGGTAGAGAATTCCGAAGCACAATCTATTCAGTATATGTTGTCTAGTATGGCCAGCATTTTTAACGGTTGCTGCGAGGTGTATGCCCCGCACTACCGAGAAGCCCACCTTGGATCTTTCGCTGCGGACAATATGGACAATGGCACTCAAGCTCTGGATCTTGCCTATCAGGACATTGAAAAAGCATTTGATTATTTTTTAACACACTTTAATAAAAACCGACCCTTTATCATCGTCAGTCACAGCCAAGGTACTACCCATGCGATGCGCTTATTAGAAAACAAGGTGGATAATACGCAGCTGCAATCAAAGCTTGTCGCCGCCTATACACTTGGTTATTGGTTTCCCATGGATAAATTCGAACGTAGCTTTAGCTCAATTACACCGTGTGAAAATGCTGAACAGACTGGTTGTATCGTCAGTTTTGACAGTTATGGTGAAGGCGGATCGAAGACCGCGAATGTACCACATTGGTATACGACAGGCTGGGAACTTAGCGACGGTAAACAAAGCCTATGTGTCAATCCATTAAGTTGGGTAAATGATCAGGCTATCGCCCCAATCGAACTGCACTTAGGTGGCATGCAAGTAGAATTTAAACGCCAACCACAAGACATGTTATTTGCCAGAAATCCGGGGTTTATTTTTTCAGAACTACCTGCCATATCTGAACCATTGACCTGGGCACAGTGCCAGGAGGACGGGCGTCTCGAAATTTCCGAACAGCATGACAGCGCATTCTCGAACCATCTAGATATGGAAGACAAAAGTTACCATCTACTCGATTTCAGTCTGTTTTACGCCAATATCCGTGATAATGCCAAACTGAGAACACGAGCCTATTTTGCAAAGACAAACGAATTCAGTGCAACTAAACTACAATAAAGGTAATTATATGAAGATATTAACGTTAATAAGCGTAGTTTTTGGCATTGCCTGCGCATCATTGCAAAGCAATGCTGCAGAGCAGTTGTATACCCAACAGCCATCAATAACTCCGGAACTAGCCAAAAATGGCAAGTGGGATATTGGCGTCAGCACCCTGAAGATAACTAACCCACAGCAATTGAGTAGTAAAGATTTTCAATCAAAAGCAGACCGAACGCTTACCGTTGAAGTGTGGTATCCAGCCAAGGTTAGTCAAAAGCAAACACTGGCTAGTTATGAAAACGTTACCCGCCTAAATAAACCTTTTAGCCTACAAAGTAGTGCATATCGTGATGCGCCAGTGGCGAAAGACAATAGCTTTCCACTCGTCGTCCTCTCTCATGGTTATACTGGTTACCGCACGATTATGTTTTATTTAGGCGAACATTTAGCCAGTCATGGTTATGTAGTTGTTGGCATAGATCATACCGACTCAACCACTGGAGAAATAGATTTTGGGAAAGCCCCTTTTGCTGGCTTTCCGAGCACTCTGCTCAATCGCGCTAAAGATCAACAATTTGTCTTGCAGCACTTTAGTGCTCTCAATTCTGATTTAGGTGCCAGCATTGATACTGAAAATAGTGCAGTAATCGGCTATTCAATGGGCGGCTATGGCGCAGTTAACACAGTTGGCGGGTGTTACAACTTCAACTCGGCTGGATTACAACTTTTAGGTTTTCCGAAAAAATTGGCAAGCGCTCTACTACCGGTTTTTAATAGCTGTAATGCCGGTTTAGCGAAAGTGGATAAACGCTGGAAAGCAATGGTAGCGTTTGCCCCATGGGGGCAAGAAATGAATGCGCATAGTGAATCAGCATTATCCAAAATAACCGTGCCTAGCTTGTATGTAGTAGGTGACCAAGACGATATTTCTGGATATGAAAATGGTGTTAAGAAATTATTTGAACAGACCGGCGCTGAAGATAAATATATGATGGTCTATGAACACGCCAGACATAATATTGCGTCACATCCTGCTCCAGAAGTCGCTTATGCAAGTGACGAAGACCTGGGGCATTATGCTGAACCTAGCTGGAGTAGTGAGGCTTTAAACCGTATCAATAAACATATGACTCTGGCGTTTTTGAATTGTCATGTGAAAAACCAAAGTGCAGCGTGTGATTATCTGCCTCTTCGCGAGGACATCACACAAACAAAAAGTTCAGATGGCAAAATGAATACACCATGGCCCGGATTCCCTGAACGTTGGGGAACAGGCGTTAAATTCTATCGTGGCAAATGATTAGCCGTCCTTGTGGTTTTATTATTTACCACATTGCTGTTGTGCCTAATAAAAAATTCGTTTACAAGTAATCCAAAGCCCTCTTTTTAAGTGGGCTTCTTTATTGTAGTAGGATACATTTTGGGAGAATAGCGAGTGGCAAGTCTGAGCTGACCCTTAGCACCATACAAAAGAAGAGGTGACGTGATGAGATTAACTAAAACAGTAAAAAAGGCCACTTACTCAATAAAATTTCAAATATTAGACTCAGCTATGAAGAAACCAGGAAAATGAAAAACGAATCCCTAATAACTATTTCATCAGCAGCTTGCCTATCTCTTTTGGTAACTACTATTATATTCTGCAGTCCTAGTGAGGCAGTTGAAACCGAGACTACTGTAGTAAAAGAAACACCATTGAATTCTCTCGAATTTATGATTGGTGACTGGAAATTAAAGGAGTATTACGCGGATAATCTAGAGAAAATTATAGTGGTGGACACAGCGACTGTGCATGTCCCATTTCGGAACATGGAATTGTGCTCGGAGTAATAGGAGCAATCGCTACTATTTCATTATTTTTTTAACGCTCCAATCTTTCGATGGTTGTTCTTCATCCATGTCACCCATTTCTTTTTGTCTTTCCATTTTCTAATTCTGGGATGAACGAGTTTGTATTGCTTCATATAGTTTTTCTGTTAATAAAAAGCAGTACAGTCTTTAAAAACCTTAATGGCTTGCTTGACCTCTGTCGTTGTAGCCAATTTAGCCTGTTCCATTTCGAATGCTGCCAAAGTGGACATTCCCGCAATCATAAATAATAAAGACGTAATGGGAACAACAAAAAGAAATTTGGAGAAACCAAAATACATAGCACTTTCATCGATGAATTAGATGGATTGACAATTAAATTAACAGTTGTTATTGCGGATATCAAACTCAGTATATGGCACATGACAGTCTCTCAGATTCGATGCTGACCAATTAGCATCACTGTGAGTTTCAAACATTAAGAGAAGTTGATGATAACGATTAGGCGGTTTCGGGATAATCTAATTTCAGGCTTTGATCCACGTACACAATTCCAATTTTGCATTTACTTTGAACTGTATTACGGTCATCCCTTTATCTAAATACTAATCAGTTACGTAAAAAAAAAGCTACCAGAAAGGTAGCTTTTTATTCAGTAATCTCTGTCTACTTTAGTGCAATTGCACTCAGTGTGACTATGCTGCAGTTCTGCGACGTCTTAGTACCATTCCAGCAAGACCCAAAAACAACATACCGATTGTAGCCGGTTCAGATATTACAGCAGTGGAAACTTCTGATTGAGTCCAAACAGCAAACACAAATTCATCTTCTGCTCTAGTGCTATA
>JBLHNW010000390.1:0-3555 GCA_047622205.1 Paraglaciecola sp. | reverse complement strand
AATATAATAGCGATTTCACTAGCATTACCAAAGTTTGCAGGCAACGCACCCTGCCCCGTACATTACAGTAAAGAACAGCAAATATTTCTTCGCCGAGTAGCGGGTTTATTTTTAGCAATAATCGAATTAAATCGGAGCAATACGCCGATATCTGATTTGGCAAGGTTCTTAATTGTTGGGTAATATTGCTTGTCTAGCTAACTTTCTTTCTAAATTAGAATGACCATCGTTGTGAACTACTCAGCGACTAAAAATCACTGGGTAAGCTCGCCTAACCTTATAAAAAAATATCTGATCTGCGTTACAAAACCATTTTTTGTACTGCCCAGCCAAGCAATAAGGCGCACGAAAAACTGAGTAAGGTTCCAAGCATCATATATTCGGTTAATTTCATGTCTTGCTCTTTGGTGAGATCGCCAAACCGGAAGATCGTTTTTACAGCCAACAAAAAGCCTACCCCAGCAAACTGACCAATCAATATAAATGAAATAATTAGGCAACGTTCAAAGTAGCCAATCCAGCGTCCTGCTGATGCCAGACCAGACTGTTTATCGCCCAGTTGCAGAGTTAGGTGTTGCAATGCGATACCGATAGTAATAGAAGCGGGTTTACAAGCGATAATATATGCCCCCAAAATTGCGATATATTTCACATTAAGTGCGAGCGCAATATGTGACTTTATTTGCTCAAGAGACAAACTAGATAACACAATCCAGGCAAACACAACAATCAGTAGATGAAAGACCTGATCGAGTAAAAAATAATAAATATGATCTGGTTTATAGGACTTCCACAGGTCAATTAATAAATGCGACAAAGCAATTAGAGTAACGACAATAAGCCCACGCCCGCTAAACTTATCTTCAATCCACAGCACAATAAGTAACAACAACACATGAGAGACAATGTGTTTGGCCAAGCCCATGGAAAAGAAGTGATTTTGGTTACGACAGCTTACCCATTGATTCCGCTGAATATAAAAATCACCTAAAAAGTGTGCCAGCACCATTAATAAAAGTAACTCCATTACATACTATCCTTGCTCACTTGCTGTGCGTAAACGTTTAGGTAATTTTCCACAAGATCCACCCCGATACGACTTAAATGCTTAGTGACGTTTTGTTGACTGGTATTGAGCTTTTTAGCAAGCTGTGCATGGGTAGGGAAATCCATAAGTAAATAATAATACAACACTCTGGCTTGTACTTGCGTTAAAGATTGCAGCAGGTGATTTAGAAATTGGGTGGCGAGTTCCAATGCATCATATCGCGCGCCAGCTTCCAGATGAACGCTCAAAGCGCCCGGTTGTGTTAGATCTAGTCCGCGGCCTGAAAAAGTAAAAGCGCTACCTTGTGAGACACCTGGCGTTGCCCCGCTTACACTTTGATCACCCAAACCTAAAGCCATAGTTATTTCAATTTTCTGCCCGGCTGGTAAAGAAGAAAGCAGCAGGGTCTTTATTAAAATCGCCGCTTTCATAGCGTACTGCGCTTCACTAAAAACCAATTGAATCCCATCACCACGATAAATCTCTCCACGTGCGGCGAAATGTTCCTGACAATATTCGATACTAGACTGCAGTAAATTAACCGCTGAATTGTAGTCTTGAGGCGACATTTTTGTAGAGTCAACAATATCCCCTGTCAATACAGCAATCATAAACCCACCTGACTCTTTGTAAATATTTGTTAGCTTACCTTTGAATAGACAGTTTTGCCAGAAATACAACAATCAATTAAGGTTGTTATTCACTAAAACATCCTTTTAAGGTTGTTATTTGGAAAAACAACCTAAATGGGATACAAAGGATCACTTGGATTCCATCGTTCCCACCTGGCAAATACCTAATACCAATCAGTATAAACATGTGATCCCTTCTAACGACATGAAGGGATGGCGTGTCTTTAGCCAGGATCCCTTCCTCGCTGTGTTTCTGTGGTGAATTTACGTTTTTACAAGATAAGGATAACCACACGCTTCTAAGGACATGAAGGGATGACAGTTCTTTATTATAAATCCAATCGAACCAGACGGCCGCTTTTAGCGATACTTATACCCCTGATTGATGCTTTCGCCAACCCAGAGAATAGCCTTATCGATGATACTAAACACCTTACCCAAATGTATTCCTAGGGCTGGATACAGGTGAGAAAAACTTAATACGGGATGGTATAAACGTCCGATTCATTGTCGAATGTTGATTTTTTTTATAATAAAATAACGAAATTTCAATCTCTGTTCTAAAATTTATAAGCTTAAAAACTTAAAACTCAAGTTATTTACGAAGATGCATGTCTAATGCGTCGTTTAATGCTACCCAAGCGGAATCATCGCTAACGGGCACCTGAATAAAAAAAGGGTCTGTTGTCAACCAAACAGGAACAGCCCTATCTACTTATGTTTTCTTAACAACATAGGATGACTGTCTAGTTAATTTTTTGAAGTTATAGGGACACTGCGCAACGGCGGATTTCCGCAGCCAATTCTCTTTTTGACATCTCAATATGAGACCGTAGTGCAGCAACAGCAGAATCTATGTCCCGAACAAAGCAGGCATCAAGAATATGCTCATGTTCCTGCACTGGACGCACTAATCCACTAACTTTAGTCACTCGTATACGGAGTAACGGGCTCATGCGCAAATTAATGTCATCAATAAGCATCAATAAACGGCGATTCCCACATGGTTCCAGAATACACCTGTGAAACTGTTGATTTAGTGCACTCCAATCTTCCTGATTTGCAGAAGCTGCGTAGACCTCTAAAATCGCTTTAGCTGCTTCAAAATCCGCTGCCATCATATTGGGAATAGCCAGTTCCAGTGCCCTTGTTTCCAATGCAATCCGAATATCTAGTAAATCAATGACCTCCTGATCATCCACCGCCCGAACAAAAGCTCCACGCCGTGGTTTAAATTCAACCAATCCCTCCATTTCAAGGCGCCGCAACGCTTCCCTTACTGGAATTTTGCTAACACCGTGCTTATTGGCGATGGCATCCTGCCGTAACGGCACATTCCCAGCTAATTCGCCCGCAAGGATTGCCTTTCTTAATGCTTTATAAACAGGCTCCGAAGCAGAAATTTGTTTCATGGTGAAAGCTCATGTAGCGTTTGATTTAATCGTATACTTATTACATTAATAGTATACGATTTGTCAAATTGAAGTTTAATACCAAGACATGAGCCACAAAGTAATGAAACAGATCAACACAGAAATCTTAGTGATAGGTGCTGGCATTCTCGGTATTGCTACTGCCTATTATCTTAAAAAATTGGACCCACTGGCAAAAGTAATGATTGTTGATCAAGACCAGCCAATGGCATTCACGTCGGCACAGTCTGGGGAAAATTACAGAAATTGGTGGCCCCATCCGACTATGAAGGCATTCACTAATAAAAGTATAGATTTGATGGAAGAAATTGCGAACGCGTCAAATGATCAAATCAACATGACGCGACGCGGCTACCTTTTAGCAACTCGCTCAGGGGATATAGGCAATTTCACTTCTGATTTGATGTCTAGTTGCGACGACCAGAAAACATCATCTATACGC
>JBLHNW010000389.1:0-3562 GCA_047622205.1 Paraglaciecola sp. | reverse complement strand
GATGCAGCAGGGTCGCGGTCGGGAAATCCTGTACCAGGCGAAAATGCACCGAATCCTTATTGAGTGGATGCTTGCCCGACAGGCTCAGCAATCCTGTCGGCTTATTGATCAGCAGCAGGTGTTCATCCTGTGACAGAATCTCAATGTCTTGATAACAAGCTGGTACGATGAATGGATCAGCTTGTGGTTGCATGGGTGATTTTTAAGGTATCTCTGATTAAATTTAGGTTATCTATGCGGCTCATTAACTGGCTTAACGTAGCACACAGTCAAAACATGTAAATGAGTGTTAGTCATTTTTATCGATAGTGATTTCCAGACTCTTGCTGCTACCCGCAAACCATTTTTGCACATATAAAGTACCCATAATGGGCGCCATACCTTCTTCGGGTTCTTCCTTGTAACGCACGCTGTTCTTGGTTTCCTTCTCATAACTGAATTTCACTACTGTCTTCGACATGTTCTCTCTTTCTTTTTAGTTAAGGTTTAATCATTAAGTTCTATTCAGTAAAATATATATGTGATTGTCTATTAGTTAATGCCTAAAAGTTCTACTTCAAAGATCAGCGTTGAACCGCCCGGAATATCACTACCGGCACCCTTATTACCATAAGCCAAATCTGCTGGGATAAAGAAACGCGTCTTCTCACCCATCACCATCAACTGCACGCCTTCCGTCCAGCCCTTGATGACTTGATTCAAACCAAA
Organism: Paraglaciecola sp.; assembly: GCA_047622205.1. Classification (GTDB taxonomy): domain Bacteria; phylum Pseudomonadota; class Gammaproteobacteria; order Enterobacterales; family Alteromonadaceae; genus Paraglaciecola. The sequence continues at coordinate 2,854 of JBLHNW010000389.1, read as the reverse complement.
TGAAATCGGCTTACCACGACTCACCGAACTATCGAACACAGTGCCATCCAGCAGTTTACCTTCATAGTGCACCTTTACTCGGTCTGTCGCTGCAGGATGTTTGGTATCCGTGCCCTCTTGTAATACTAAGTATTGCAAACCAGAGTTTGTTATTTTAACCCCCTCCACCGTTTTATTTATTTCCATAAACTCAGTACCCGCTTGCTTGTTTGCAGCGATCTCTTCGGGCTTGGCACCGCCTGAATTGCGCAAAAAGTAATAACCAGCCAAAAGAAGGGCGATGATTATAATAATGGTTTTTGTTGTCACAGTAATTTCCTAAGATTATATACAGGGTGTCTGGAGGCAGCTTTAGCTTGGCGAACTTTAGTCGCGTTGCTATCCTTACAACTTTACAAAGGCTTGTAAAGTACAATCCTGAATAACCACCCTTACCAAAGACCATTATATGTGGTTAATCATTGCTGTCAGCTATTACCAAAATTGGTGTAAGAGCAAAATAGTGTGTCAGTCTATCGAGCGCTTGAAGTTGTTGTGGAGAAGTTCGATATCCTTTGTGAATATTATTAGGAGTGATCCTTATGAGCCCTCGAATTGTTTAGGGGTTTCTTAATTAGTAACTCAGATGATAATCTTACAGAAAGCAGGTTTTACCGACCCAATGACTAAGCATTTCGGTAATTAACAGATTAACATCCCCAGTGATGACTTTTGGAGCCAGACTAAAATAATATGACTAGTCTTGAACACTCAGCTTGGCACCCTGGTATCGAGTCAGAAATACCAGCTGTTTTCAAAAAACAGGAAACTATCTACCTGAATGAAAATACGAGTACAGCCCTTGATGAACTCTTGGAATTGGCTCAAATCACGGGATTAAGTCACGAAGAATTGACTCACTTCCATCCTGAACGGCTCGTATTGCATGAAGTTATTATTCGGGTTACTGCCGAGATCGCCATTATCGAAAGCGATGCAGAGGAAGATCTTGGTATTGCCTTTCGTCTAATCGCCGATAAGATTCTCAAGCTCTACATTCAACCATGCATGGCTGACATTGCAGATAGTTATCTAACTATGCAACAGCAGGTTAGATCTATTATAGAAAAGGAATTGAAGGCATCACTTTATACACTCGATGACACTACCAATAATCAAAAACAATCGAGACTGAAATTTTGGCCGTTTATGGCCATAAAAAAAAATAAACCTACCGTCTCCTTTATAAATAAACAGGAGCAAGAGTTCGCCGTGATCAGTGGTTTAAAGCAAAAAGGGCTCGACGCTGACAATGGGCTTACCTCCGCAATCTATCGCAGCCTATACCGAGTACTAGGCGCTATTGCCAATAAGCGTGGGTACTTGGGGCAGGACATGTCCTTTTTGGTAGAGTTATCGACACGACATGTTTGCCACTATTATGGTGCGCGATTAATTGGTGAAATGGTGCATCCCCTGATAACCAAGGCAATTTCAGAACAGTCATATCCGACGATACCAGACGCCGATGAGGCTATTCTAATCAGCTTAAAAGGTACTTCAGCAGCAGGTAAAAGTTCTTTGCGCCCCCGACTGCGCAAAATGATGGAAAAAATCGGAATTGAAGTTGGCTGTTATGGCACCATCAGCCCAGATATTTGGCGGCGAATGCTGCTGGACTATGATTCGCTCGGTGATGCATATAAATATGCCGGGCGGTTTACCAGCCGTGAAGTCAATATAGTCGACTCGAAGCTCGATCAATACATCCAAGTCAAGGCTGATAAGCGGCAGGCAATACCGCATTTAATGGTTGATCGGTTTCGGTTTGACAGTTTTAATAGCGCCAAAATAACGAGTGTGTTGTACAAAACCTATGTGAAATACATCGACACAATGTACATGTATTTTGTGATTACGCCCCCCGAAGCCACGGTAGAGCGTGGCTGGAAAAGAGGTCTGGATCGTGGTCGCTATAAATCAGTTGAAGACTTCCTTGGTCATAGCGTGGAGGCTTATGAAGGTATCCCAAAGTTATTGTTTAAATGGCTATCACATAAACAGCCAAAATTTATTTTCGAATTTCTCGACAATGACGTACCAATCGATCACTTTCCCCTACTGATTGCAAACGGCACGCAAGCGAGCATGAATATTTTTGATCCGATGGGATTCGTCAATATTGAGCGTTACCAAAAAATCAATGTCATGGCGACTTCACCTGACGAAGTTTATTCTGATACCAAAAAATTTGCGGTTGAAAGCAACCTAAAATTTCTAAAACACTGTATCTCAAAAATAGAAAGCGTTCGGTTCATTGACTTAGATTCTAATACAACTTATTTGAGCTACCACAAAGGACGACATAAGGTTGAGGACCCAGATTGTTTGGCATCATTTTCGGTTGAGCCAGCCTATCAGAAACTCTTTAGCCATCTATTGTTATAAACGGCATGCGTATAACTACAAGGCGCCTCTAAAAGTAGTGATTTTTTTGCGACCTGTTTTTGCTCCTCGACAATAGCTCCTGCATCGTTCTAATTGGTTACATCCATGTAACGATGCAAAACAGGCATACATGACATGCATGGCAATAAGTGCAAGGAAGCACCGCAGTTTACATGAAGTATATGAGGATCGACCGGGCTGGCGCACCAGCACGGAACTTATATAAATGGATGTACGGTATGTCGATTTTTCAGGATCATAAAACCGCTGACGCCGCAATTGCGGAAAAGTGCATTTTTAGAGATGCCCTATAGCTAGTTCAGAATCGCGCGCAACCCTTGAATTAACATCTTTATTGATGGCTTGATCGCTGAGATACGGTGTGACACTAGAAAATCTTTACGTTTAAATTCTGGAACGTAATCCA
>JBLHNW010000388.1:0-3582 GCA_047622205.1 Paraglaciecola sp. | reverse complement strand
GGCTAGATGAATCTGGGGCCAGATACCTGGAACAAGATAAAGCGCAATTGTTGCGATTGGATTCTTTTCTTAGCCCATCAGAATGTGCGGAAATCACTAGAATAGCGAAAACTAAACTGCGGCCATCCACTATTACCGTGAGCAAAGGTTATGAAGGGTTTCGAACCTCTACTACCTGTGATTTGCCATATTTGAATGAACCCGCAGCTGATTCTTTAGATCGCAAGGTCATCAATTGCTTGGGACTGGGTGTAGGAGAAAATGAAGTTATTCAGGCCCAGCACTATGACATTGGCCAACAATTTAAAGCTCACACAGACTATTTTGAACCGGGAGCTGAAGAGTATAAACAGCATGCTAAAACAAGAGGACAACGCACCTGGACGTTTATGGTGTATCTGAACGAAGAATGTGACGGTGGTGAAACAGAATTCTGCCGTTTAGGTCTGAAGGTTAGACCAAAAACAGGTACTGCATTGATTTGGAATAACCTCTATGCGGATGGTTGTCCTAACCCTGATACAATACACCAATCTCATCCCATCACTGCTGGGGAAAAAATGGTGATCACAAAATGGTTTCGTGACCAGCAGCAGTAGGCAAGGCGCTTTGTGTTACTTTGCAGAACCCGTCAATTAAGATTCTGCAGTTTCATCATCTACTGAAGGCGTGTCCGCTGCAGAGGTTTTATTTTGTGCTTCGGCCGCTTTTAACAAACGTTTTTCTTCTTTTTTCTTCTTTTTGGCAATTTCTCTCTGGCGTTTTTCGAACGAATAATTTGGTTTAGCCATGGGTGCTGTCTTCTTCAAATAAAAATTTAGATTATCAGGATAAAGTATTTTTCATCCGATTGCGCTGTTGTATGCGTACTGAGTCAAAAAATATTTTGATGGAGGCAAACATACTGTGCTGCTTTCCACCTACTTTGCGAAAACCTTTTAGCTAAAGTCATTGTGTGTGGTAGTAAAAATTATTCGCAATTTGTGACTTTTGGCCTATTTTAATTAATTTGAAGTGTGTAATTATACTCATGCCACCTTATAGTGACGGAGCCGCTGAAACGCGCAGTTTGAGGTAGCATGGGTATATAACCTTGAACACAAATGAATTTAAAAGACAGGAAGCCACGTGAACGATAAAAGTGAACTCTTACAGCAACTGAAGATAGATCGCAGTAGCTCTTCCCCAGCATCAGGTATAAAACTTTGGCAAGTTATAATCTTGGTGCTGATAAGTATCGTTGTAGCCATTTGGCTTACTCTCAGGATTAGTGGTGCAAATAACGATCTCGTCCCCGCGATAATTGCACTCGAGACTGAAACACCTTCGTCAGTTTCCAAGACTCGAATAGAGCAAACATCCGAACCGAAATCCCAACAGCTAATCGAAACTGAAAATAATGTCATACTTAATTCCTCTGGTTATATTACCGCGCGGCGAATAGCTACGGTGTCAGCAGAAATAATGGGACTAATTACCGAAGTTAATGTGGAAGAAGGTATGAGCGTGGAAAAGGGACAAATTCTGGCGCGTTTGGATGATGCTTTGGCAATAGCGAATTATGATTATGCCAGTGCCCAGATCGCCGTATTTGAGGCCCGTCGAAAGGCAGTTTCCGTTAATCTGGAAGAAGCCAAACGCAGTTACCAGCGGGTACTAAAAAATGAATATTCCAGTGATGCAGAACGGTCGAGTGGTTTAGCATTAGAACAAAGCTTATTTGCTAATCTTGAGAGTGCCGAAGCCGATATTCAAGTGGCTAAAATTGAAGTCAGACGTCAACAGGAACGTTTAGATGATCATTCTATACGGGCACCATTTTCCGGTGTTGTGATTACTAAAAACGCTCAGGCTGGTGAGATTGTAGCTCCTTCTTCGGCTGGTGGAGGCTTCACTCGTACCGGAATTTGTACCATAGTCGATATGAACTCTTTGGAAATTGAAGTTGATGTAAATGAATCCTTTATTGGTCGGGTATATCCGGGACAGACAGTTGAAGCTAATTTGGATGCTTATCCTGATTGGGACATCCCTGCTTCTGTTATCGCCACAATCCCCACTGCAGATAGAGCCAAAGCTACGGTGCAGGTCAGGATCAAAATTGAAATAAATGATCCGCGAATTTTGCCAGATATGGGCGTTAAAGTCGGATTTTTAAAAGAATAATGTTGGATCAACGCAACACAAAAAAGGTAATGAGCATGAGTAATCAAAACTTGTTTGAACTGAAAGGTGTGGTCAAGAAATTTACCAAAGGTAAAGAAACCATCAGTATATTTGATGATCTAAATATGAACATCAAACAAGGCGACTTTCTGGCGATAATGGGGCCTTCAGGTTCAGGCAAAACTACTTTGCTGAACATGCTTGGTGGCGTCGATCAGCCCAGCAGCGGTGAAGTGTTTTTTGACGGCGAAAGAATAGACTCTTTAGGAGAAGGCGCACTGGCCAAATGGCGAGCTAACAATATTGGTTTTATCTTCCAATTTTATAACCTGATGCCGATGCTTAATGCTGCTCGTAACGTTGAATTACCACTCTTATTGACTAACATGAACCGAAGCGAGCGCAAAAAACAAGTTGAGACGGCCTTGCAGCTAGTTGGGCTAAGTGATCGCGCAAATCATATGCCAGGTGAAATGTCCGGGGGGCAACAGCAACGAGTCGCTATTGCGCGTGCAGTGGTATCTGATCCCAAATTGTTACTATGTGATGAGCCAACCGGTGATCTCGATAGACAAACAGCGGATGAAATCCTTGAAATGTTGCAGTTACTGAATCAAAAGTTTGGTAAAACTATCGTAATGGTGACGCATGATTCATCTGCGGCCAAATATGCCAGCCATACTTTGCACCTCGACAAAGGTCAGTTTGTCGAGAAGGCGTTATCGTGAAAGACTTCTATTTGATTTATAAAAATCTCACCCGTAAGAAAATGCGCTTATTTCTGACAACTTTCGCCATATTTATCGCTTTCTTAATTTTCGGTGCAGTCATGACCTTGCGAAGTGCATTAAATTCCGGCGTCGAAATGTCAGCCGATAATCGTTTGGTGGTGGTGCACAAGATCAATTTTACCAATCCCTTGCCTTATGCCTATGTGAATAAGGTCAAATCAGTTGAGGGTGTCAAAGACGTCACGCATGCCAACTGGTTTGGCGGCTACTACAAAGAACCATCAAACCAAATTGTCACTTTTGCCGTTGATCCGGAAAGTTACTTTAAGGTTTATGGGGAATTGGTAGTCCCCCCAGAGCAACGCGCTAATTGGCTAAGAAACCAAAGTGGTATGTTAGTGGGAGAACGATTGGCGAAGGCCAATAATTGGAAGGTGGGTGATCGAATTCCCATATCGTCAAATATTTTTTCCCACAAAGACGGCGGGCAAACCTGGGACATGCAGATCGATGGGATCTTTTCCGGGAAAGAACAAAAAACCGATACCAGCTATGTGTTGATGCATTACAAGTATTTTAATGAAACCCAGTCTTGGGGAGGGGACTCTATCGGTTGGCTGATACTTACCACCGATGATGCCAGCTTGAATGAGCAAGTTGCTAAAAAGATTGATAACAATTTTGC
>JBLHNW010000387.1:0-3608 GCA_047622205.1 Paraglaciecola sp. | reverse complement strand
GGGTTGTGTTGTTGAATAAGCCCCACAGCCTCATCGCCTCTATGCGTAACAGTTACCCGATAAGCTTTTTGGCTTAGATAATCATGCATCCATTCTGCCAATTCGCAATCGTCTTCAACAATAAGAATGTGGGGTTCATTTGTGCTCATAGTCGTCATACTCTCAACCTAGAATCCGTAGTTGGACAGGCGTTGAGGCGCAGGAAAAAAGTGTTGGATCAAGGCATGAATTGCCATAAGTGGCTGTCCCCCTAATAAAATTCATAACGCAGAGCCAGCGGTTTTTAACCAGCCTCAGTGCCTGAAGCGCCTTCACCCATGAGATGAGCCACAAAACGACGCTTATATTCATATAAATCATAATGTTAAATATCACTTCTAGCGGTCAACTACGGTTTCTAGGTTAGAACATTCGCCAAGATGAACGTGCGCGGGAATTTTTCTTGTAAACCCAGGCCATTTCCAACTCGCCAGCGCTCAATATTTCTTCCCGTCCGGTTTGCTTTAAGCGAAAGCCTACGTTCTCAATCGCCACTATTTCTCGTTTGAATATACCCGTCGCCTGGCCGCTCCAGCACATCAATGCATCTTGTTGTTGGGATGAAAATAAACAATAGTCGGCTTGCCGTTGTGCAACCCAGCTTATTTCAATATCAACATAACATTTTTGGCCCTGATGTAAGGCAATACATTGTTTGGGTGAAAGCACCAGTGTTGCCGATATTGGTGCCTCCTCCGCACTTACTGCAGATGCGCAAGCAACTAATAACAGCGCTAACATGTAGCCCAAAAAGCTTTTTTCAGATGAGTCTTTACGAAGAGAGTTCATTCCATCCGCCCTAAAACACATAAGAGAAAAGTACACCAAATTCAGTAGCGTTTTCGTCTCGGCCGGGAATTTGGCTGGCTGCACGTATTATAGGACTGTCGGTAATACTGTCAGCAAGGTCGGTATAACGTAGGTAACTTTCGAACAGAATATTTTCACTTATGGGATAACTTGTACCTACCTGAGCAGTAAAGTCAAAACCGCCGCTCGCATCGTAGGCCGGAAATCCAACACTCTGCAGCTCGATAGTCGGTTCAAAGTAATGGGCAATAATTTTCTCAGAGCGATACTCCACACCAGCCGTGGCGTAAAACTCCCAGTTTTTGGCTTGCCACGACTGGGCTACCCACAGAGACGAATAAATACCATCATCGTAATCATCGTTTAATAAAAGAGGGGCAACGACAAACTGAAGATTAGTTTGACCAAATGTGCCGGTTGCTCTAAAACCTAACATTTCGCTACTACTTTTTTTGTCCACTACTCTTATATCTTTAAGCACCTCATCTTCATCTCCAAACTCTACTAGATGGGCAATGATTTCGGTATCACCAAAGGCTTGCACCGTCGTAATATCGAAATTCCAATTAGGCAGGTTGTAAAAGTTGTAACCTATATTCAGCCCTTCTTTGCGTTTGTTGGTGCCGTAAGAAGCTTCAATAAACAGACCATTTTCCATTTGATAACGACCGCTTAAAAAAAGCGCCAGACCATTCTTTTCATTTTCATAGGGGTTTTGTTCAAATTTGTAGCCGTAGCCTATCTTCAAAAAGCCACCACTTAGATCTTCTTCAGATTCACTTTGCTCTGCAAACAGCGCAGTTGAATTGAGTAAGGCTATTGTGCATAGCAGCGGGGCGGTAAAATTTTGTGTGATCTTCTTCATGTGTTGTCCTTGTTTACTTATTTAGTTTTTGTCCACGAAGAAATCATAATGAATGCAGCAAAAAAATAGCGTACCACTAGTTGTCAATATGTATCACTTTGTATCGGTGATTTCTTAGTCTTACAGCGTTAACAGAAGCAACTTGGAATAAACCGCTAATGTTGTTTCTGGCATTCAAGACTGTATCTCACTTATTCCTGCCTAAAGCGTCATGGCTGCTTACCCAATCGCCCGCCAGTACTGCTGCGCTTAACGACAGTTCACCTGCTAATACAGTAGCCCCTATAATCTCAGCAAGTTTATTCACCTTGCCCTCACCATAACAGTCCATCAATTCCAGGCATTCTTTTTGTGTAGGTAAACCTGTGCCACCGCCTTACGTGGCAACAATCAACGAGGGAATGGTGATAGGGGTTTAACCGGACATCCATGACAACGAATTATTTAAAAAGACAAACATCATAATGAAGTGCAAAAATATCTATATCGTCGATGAGTTATTTGGGCTGTCCTGTTAATTTGTTTGGAGGATTTATGCAACCGCGAGAGATAGCAGAACTGTAGGTAGAGGCATTTAATGTAGATGATGCTGACAAAATAGCAAATTTTTATGCTGGAACAGCCATAAATCATCAAGTAGAAAATGACTTAATCCTTTTTCAGCGCGGTTATTAGGATAAATTAAGTTTCCTTAACATACATAGTCTACCCCTGCCTGTGTAAACGGCATTTAGTAGGGCATCTAAAACAACAAAAATCTACAAATGAAGTTCTGAAACATCTCTGAAGTCGCCAAATTTACCTTTTATGAAACAGTTGAATGAAACTACTCGTCTTGGTTCATTTGAGAGGTTTGGTTCAACGGCATGGTTAATGTCAGATGGAAAGAGCAGCACTTCTTTGGACTTAGGTGTAATGACATTAGTTTGAGTATTGTATAAGTTTGCTTTGTCCGCGTCTGGGGCTAATTTAATACGCTGGTACATCAAATCTCTATCAAAAATTACCCGTGACGCAGGCGTTGGCAATTCAGCATAATATAATACACCAGAAACAAATGAATTAGAGTGAGCGTGTGAATGCATACCAACATTAGATTGGTTCACCAATGACCAGGATTGGGTTACATAGATTTTTTGTGGAATGCCCAGTACTTTATTTGCATATATATCCAATGCTTCTTGTATCACTTTTGCAATACTCTTTAGCTCAGGTTCTTCGAAAATATAAAGATTTTCAGAGATATAATTATCTCTGTTTTTTATCATTTTCAAATTACTTATGAATTCAATCTGGTCATTGCTAATTGCGTGACCAACGTCAGCTCTAAAATAGGGTGTCGCAAATAATGGTTGTATGTCGTACTTACTAATCGTCATGTTTCAAGAAATCCCAATGTCTGATGTTCATTCTATACAGTGCAAATCAAACCTGTAATAGCATGATGAGAACAAACACCTTTTTTCCAAAAGTCTAAGCATGCAATCTATCGTTCCTACACATAGTTTCCATTATGCTGATTTGCCGTTAAAAATTAAGCTCTCCTGTCTTAAATCTGAGTTCACCTATTCGATTCTTTATCTTAGATATCCTGCTAATCACTCCCCTCGGACTTGGAAAAATACAAATTAGATGGAAATAAAAAACTTAAAGTAAACGTCACTAAACTATGGTTGATCCTAAGAGGAGATTCAAGAGCATAGGTGGAATAAAACGTCAATTTTCATAAAACGATAATACATGTTGCCTCAGCCCTCCATATTTACATCTCTTTTATATCAATAATGGCCGACCTGTCGGCTATTACTCAACAGTTTTCACATAATTCAAAACAAGCGCTTGTCCTAAATTCTTAATTATCCGAACAAAGCGAGTGAACTATGCACAGAAACTC
>JBLHNW010000386.1:0-3616 GCA_047622205.1 Paraglaciecola sp. | reverse complement strand
GTTTTGCGTAAAGCCTGTGAGGACACCAAGCGCTGGGTCGATGCCGGTTTATTTACTGGCCGTGTCGCAGTTAATATTTCTGCCCGTCAATTTGAAATACCTGATCTGGATGAAAAAATTGCCGGTATATTACACAAGGTGGGCTTATCTCCTCTTCACCTGGAGTGCGAAATTACTGAGGGGACCTTAATGCAGAACCCCGAAAATGCATTAACCATGATGGAAAATCTGCGTGAACGAGGAATTCACCTGGCCCTTGATGATTTTGGCACAGGATATTCGTCACTAGCTTATTTAAAACGTTTTCCCTTGAATACCCTGAAGATAGATAAGGCGTTTATTGATGATATAGCGACCAGTAGTGTTGATCGGCATATGACCGAGGCGATCATTACCATCGCCCACAATCTGGGGCTAAAAGTAGTTGCAGAAGGTGTAGAGCATGAAAATCAACTATCAATATTACGTCGCTATGGATGTGAAATGCTACAAGGCTATCTGTATAGTAAACCTCTGAGTTCTGGGCGTTTTGAACGTTTACTTAAAGAAAATTACCAACTAAACAAATTTATTCACAAAAACGATGCTTAAATATAAACTTATTTAATTAATCGAAATGAAATCCTGCGACCACCATCCTTTTTGAGTTTTAATCAAACAGCACTTACTTTCAACGATCTCACATTCCAATTCAGTAGCTAATAAACCTGCACAGTTTTATGAGTAAATACTTTTCCTTTTCAATAAAATAAGTAATTGGCACGTTTTAAGCATTTAATACGCTTGACTGACAATATAATGTCAGCGATACGTCAATAACCAATAGGAAAGCGAAGATGTTGAAAGCTTATGCAGTAGCACTTATATTGTCCACGGCAATACCAGTTGAGGCTCAATCAGTTGATAGCGTTCAGGCGCCTATATCAACTAGTACTCCAACAACTCAAGAGTGGAAACCGGGATCAATAAAGGATTAAGGATGATGCGTCAAAATCAGTGCTTTTCTAAGCATTGACGGTAAGTAAAAAAAGAGAGGGATCTTTTTTTTTTAGCCTCACCTAAGTCCCCCCTTTACCGCATAACAAACAAAGGTAATAAAGCTAACCCGCTCCCCTCTGTCAAAGCCCATTTTTTTGCGGCAAGTCCTATTTTAAGAAATTCAACATAATAATACGTGCTAAAAACCATATAATCAGAGGGGCAAAAACATCACGTCACTCAGACAAACAAAGTTGAAACCTCAGAAACGACCGGACAAAGCCCGGTCTATTGAGACCTTCTCATGTGTTTTTTGCACAGGTTCTAATAAAACGTTCTGTTATTCGTCGCCATGGTTCTTAAACTTTCCGCTGGTGTAAACTTATCACCCAATAATGTTTGATAATGTTCTAACCTTGCGACTATATGACTAATACCGAGCGTGTCCATATAGCGGAAAGGGCCGCCGAGAAACGGGGGGAAACCAATGCCGAATATTGCGCCAATATCGCCATCTCGGGGATTACGTATGACCCCTTCTGCCAAACACATTGCAGCTTCATTCAACATCAGCAATACACAACGCTCCGCTATTTGTTCGTGGCTCATTTTACTATTGGGGCTTAGCCCTAACAGGGGGTAAATTGTCTCGTCCACTTTTTTACCGGGATGTTTACCGCTGTAATCATAAAAACCACGTTTGTTTTTCTTTCCTTTACGACCATCCGTCAAAATTTTGTCGAAAGCTTCTGCAGATTTGAATCGCTCGCCAAATTCAGCCATCAATATTGGCGTGATCTTGCTACCCACATCGATTCCAACTTCATCAAGTAACTTCACTGGACCAACTGGAAAGCCAAATTTTATCAGGGATTTATCAATATGCTCTATCGGTTCACCACTGAGCAGGATTTCCGCAGATTGATTCATGTAAGGCGCGAGAATACGATTAACATAAAACCCTGCCCCATCTTTGACTACAATTGGTGTTTTACCTTGTTTTTTCGCTAACTCAACAATCGTTGAGATAGTTTGATCAGAGGTCTGCTGATGAGCAATTACTTCAGCCAAGGGCATTTTATCAACCGGGGAAAAATAGTGAAGTCCGATAACTTGTTCAGGACGTTTCGCATTGGCTGCAATTTGACCTATTGGTATAGATGAAGTGTTGGATGCAAAAATAGTCGCTTCCTTACAATTATCTTCTACCTCAGCAACCATTTTTTGCTTGAGTTCCAGACTTTCAAATACGGCCTCTATAACCACGTCAGTATCAGCAAACCCAATGTAGTCAATAGAACCGGTTAACAAAGCCAATTGCTTTTGCATCGCTGACTTTGCCATAAAGCGACGTTTAACTTTTTTATTGAGAATATCGAAACTGTATTTGATGGCATTGGCGATACCTTCTGAGCGAATGTCTTTAATTCGCGCGGGTAAACCGGCTTTGGTTGCTGTCACAAACGCGATACCACCGCCCATTAATCCACCACCTAATACGCCGATTTTTGCCAGTTTTCCCGGTTTAACGCCCTCGATACCTGTTTCTTTTTTCATTTCGGTAGTGGCAAAAAATAGGCTCCGTAAGGCCTTAGACTCATTAGTCATAACCAATTTACCGAAATGTCTAGCTTCCACAGCCATGCCTTTTTTAATTCCTTTTTCAAGACCGGTTTGGATACAATCTATGATCAATTCGGGGGATGGGTAGTTTCCTTGCGTCTTGTTCAGCGTTTGCTTTCTCGCTTGATTGAACATCAGATTACGACCTACAGACGTGCGCTCTAAAAACTTGCCCATAAGGTCAAGTTTCACAGGTTTGCGCCTTGGCTTTGGTTTTTTGGCCAATTTCACAGCTGTTTCAAGCAGGATCGCGTGAGGAACCATATCATCCACGATACCGTATTTAAGTGCTTGTACTGCGCGCACAGGCGCTCCGGTAAGCATCATCTTCATCGCTTGCTGAACACTAATCAAACGAGGTAAACGTTGGGTGCCGCCACTGCCGGGCAGCAGGCCCAATTGCACTTCTGGGAAACCTAATTGGGTCTTACTATCATCACTACAAATTCGATGATGACACGCAAGCGCCAACTCCAGACCACCACCTAATGCCGGGCCATGAATAGCTGCCACAGTTGGGATTGTCATGTCTTCAATACGTTGAAATATTTCTTGCCCGCCTGAAGATATTATTTCTGCGTCCTCTGCACTCGAGCAGGCTGCAAGCATACTAATATCAGCACCAGCGACAAATGAATTAGGCTTTCCACTCGTTATCACCAAACCTTTGATAGCGCTATCAGCTTGAATTTGATCAAGCACCTCAGTAACTTGTTGGCCAAACTCCATTTTTAAGGTGTTCATGTTATCGCCAGGCACGTCCATGGTTAATATTGCTATACCATCTTCTCGCTTAGTGAGTTGAAAAGCGCTAGGGCTTTGTGACGGATTTTGAGCTTTTTCTTCGCTCTGGAGTTCTAATTCACTCACGGCTGTTGTCTCGCTCAAGGCTGTTGTCTCGCTCAAGGCTGCTGTTTCGCTCATGGCTTTTGCTTTGCTCACAGCTACTTTTTTAGTCTCTTTTTTAGTCGTCATCTTATTGCCCTTATTCTGTTTCAACAATCATTGCTACTGC
>JBLHNW010000385.1:0-3620 GCA_047622205.1 Paraglaciecola sp. | reverse complement strand
ATTTAATAGGCTTGATTGGTTTGCTTAGTAATATAGGTATTCGTAAACACGTATTAAACAATGCTGAGTATGTGCACTCTGCACATTTTAATCTGCGCCCTGATCCAAATGAAATATCTTTGCTGGTAATACATAATATATCCCTGCCGCCAAATCAATTTGGTGGTGATTACATCAAGGACCTTTTTACCGGCACACTAGATCCTGAAGTACATCCCTATTTTAAAGAAATCTATCAGTTGAGAGTATCAGCTCATTGTTTAATCCGACGAGACGGTCATATTATGCAGTTTGTGCCCTTTGAAAATAGCGCCTGGCATGCAGGAGTGTCTTCTTTTCAGGGACGCCCAAAATGCAATGACTATTCAATTGGAATTGAACTGGAAGGGGCCGATGATATTCCCTACACTGCTGAACAATATTCTGCTTTGGCGAATGTGTGTAACAATATAATGCTGCATTATCCGAATATTGGGATTGGCCAAATAGTTGGACACAATGATATAGCACCAATACGCAAAACCGATCCTGGCCAGGCGTTTGACTGGGCTAGATTTAGACAAATGTTGGATGTTCCATTGAACAACAATGGTATAGTGAGCAACAGAACACCGATGGAGAAACTAAACAATGACACTGATTAGCTTGTTGCTGGTATTGCTAATAGAGAGGGTCACTACCAAATCTCGATACTGGCAAACCGAATTTTACGTTGATAAATATCTGGATGCTGTTGAAAAGCGCGATTGGATGCGAAAATCATCAGCCCCGTGGGTGCTACTGATATTGCTCTTTTTACCCTCCGTAATATTTTTTGTCCTGCTGCGGGAATCGAGCGGCGGACTATTTGAGTTGGTCCTCAGCACTGCTATTTTAATGGTCTGTGTGGGCAGCCCTGCAATTCGAGCAACTTATAAATGTTTTTTGCACGCGGCTAACCGAGGCGATTTGCAAGCCTGTAGCATGTACGCAGATCAAATAAATGAAGCCGACGAAGGCATGGAAGCATTTGGTCAAAATCTGGTATGGCAAAACTATCGACACTATGCTGCTGTCATTCTATGGTTCACTGCTTTAGGTGCCGCTGGTGCAGTGATGTATGTGTTAGCTCGAAATATGCAGAGTCGATATGCCAATCATGAAGACGGAACTGCAGAACGAATCGATCAATTCATGTATTTACTTGACTGGCTGCCGGTGCGCATCACCGCACTTGGATTTTTGCTAGTTGGACACTTTTCCCAGGCATTTCCCATATGGATAGGTCACCTACCCGACCCAGCTGTACCTGCAAAAACTTTATTGCTAAGTGTCGCTGTGCAAGCCGAGGATTTTGAACTGGACGAAAACGATTGCACCGAGGAACCTTGTACTTTAGTTCGTTTGGCTAAGCGTAATATCATGTTCCTGATGACTGTAATCGCTATTTTAACTCTTTCTGGTTGGATAGACTGATAGGTCAGACCAGACTAAAAATACCCGCCGAGACTATGGAAAACAGGGATCCCCCCCCTGTTTTTCAACTCAAGCTCGACACTCTTTAAAAATTTATATTTACCTATGGCAAATACTCTACTAAGCTATTTGGATAAATGGTCTTACCAATGTACCAGCCAGCAAAATAAGTGTTAACAATTCGCCCTGTCTGGAATAAACAGAGAACTCATTGATCACACAACGTATTCAAACTCGAAAATTGTCCGACAATATCATGCAGCAGTTAGAATCCATGATAATCGATGGGACGTATTTAGCCGGGCAAAAATTACCCGCCGAGCGCGAACTTGCCGAAAAATTTTCCGTATCACGACCTTCTATTCGTGAAGCCATTCAAAAACTTGAAGGGAAAAATTTAGTTCAGCGTAAACACGGCGGTGGTACATTCGTTAGCAGTCAACTCTACCCCCTAGTAACTGATCCCCTTTTGGCGTTAATCTCGGAACGCCCTGAAACCCAATTTGATTTACTTGAATTCCGTCACGCATTAGAGGGTATGGCTGCTTATTACGCTGCGTTAAGAGGGCAACCTGAAGACTACCGAATACTACAGCAAGCTTTGGAATGTTTACCTCATAGTACCGAATCAAAAGATAAAAGCGCTGAAGCAGATGCTCTGGTTAAATTTTACTTAGCCATGACAGCAGCTGCCCACAACGTTGTTCTGCTGCATGTGATGCGCAGTTTGCAAGAGTTATTGAAAGATAACATTCAACGCAATCTGGAAGTATTGACGGCCAATTCTGAAGCTCAGGAAAACATTGCTAAGCAGCGCAAAAACATAGTTAAAGCGATACTTCAACGTGACCCGGAACAAGCACGTCATGCCAGTAATGAACATCTGGCATTTATTGAAGAAACATTGCTGAACATAAATCGTCAGGACATGCGTATGCAAAGGGCTTTGCGAAGAATCGAAGTAAAAAAGTAATTAGTACAATAACTTACTGGAAAGAAAGGAAAAGTGGCAAACTTGCACTATCTTAACTGACTGACAGTAAATTTGATAAACAACTTTAAATATAGGAAAGCTCCATGGCTGATATGATGCATCCGGATGTGGATCCACAAGAAACCCAAGAATGGCTTGACTCTTTGGAAACAGTTTTCGAAGAAGAAGGCGCAGAACGCGCACATTTTCTTTTAGAGGCTCTAATTGACAAAGCTCGTCGAAGTGGAGCGCATTTGCCGTACGACGCAACCACTGCGTATATCAATACTATTCCGGTAGCTCAAGAGCCGACTATGCCAGGTGACCAAACGATTGAAACGCGTATTCGCGCTGCAATCCGTTGGAATGCCTTGATGATCGTTTTACGTGCTTCTAAAAAAGACTTAGATTTGGGCGGTCACATCGGTAGTTTTGCTTCATCTGCGATGTTGTACGATGTCGGTTTCAATCACTTTTTTAAAGCACCGAATGATAAAAATAGTGGTGACTTTATTTTTTATCAGGGTCATATTTCTCCCGGTATCTATGCCCGTTCTTTCCTTGAAGGCAATTTATCAGAAACCCAATTAAATAACTTCCGTCAGGAATGTGATGGGCATGGAATACCTTCTTACCCACACCCTCATTTGATGAAAGACTATTGGCAGTTTCCTACTGTTTCTATGGGTTTAGGGCCATTACAAGCTATCTACACTGCGCGTTTTTTAAAGTACTTAACTAATCGTGGTATTAAAGATTGTTCAGAACAAAGAGTGTATTGCTATCTAGGTGACGGTGAGTGTGATGAGCCTGAATCATTGGGTGCTATTGGTTTGGCTTCACGTGAAGGTTTAGATAACTTAACCTTCGTGATCAACTGCAACTTGCAACGTTTGGATGGGCCTGTACGTGGTAACGGAAAAATCATTCAAGAACTTGAAGGTACTTTTCGAGGCGCAGGTTGGGAAGTGGTAAAAGTCATTTGGGGTAGTTACTGGGATGCACTACTTGCCCGTGACAAGTCCGGTAAACTTCTACAACTTATGAATGAAACCGTAGACGGTGAATACCAAAACTGTAAAGCCAAAGGCGGCAAATACACCCGTGAAAATTACTTTAATAAATATCCCGAAACTGCGGCACTGGTCGCAAATATGTCTGATGAAGACATTTTCCGTCTAAACCGTGGCGG
>JBLHNW010000384.1:0-3666 GCA_047622205.1 Paraglaciecola sp. | reverse complement strand
CATCACTGCTGGATAATTGGCAAACAAAAAGCGCAGTTGAAATGGAAAACTGATCACCCATTGACGCATATTAACCTGCGGTAAGATGTGATCAACAAGCAGTGCCGCATTGTCTGCCATCCGTCTGGCACCACAGCTTGGACAAAAACCGCGTTTCTTGCAGCTAAATGCCACCAGGCGTTCGTGATGACAATTTTCGCATTGTACCCTTAAGAAGCCATTCTCGAGGCGGCCGCATGTTAGAAACGCTTCAAATTCTGCCTGTACATAGGACGGCAACGGCTTGCCCTGCGCCGCCAGCAGCGATTGAAATTCGTCATAATGGTGTTCAATGAGTTGATAAAGTAATGTTTGCTCAGGCCGATGGCGCTGGTATGCAAAGCGCTCACCGTTGCTGGCGATCCCTGCCGACGACATGACTGTCTCTTTTATTCACATTCCCTAGTGATGCATTAAGTGTAGACTATATTGTGGCATAGACCCTTCAGCTGCCACTGACTGCAATGAGCGAATTGCAGAGGTGAGGAAGGCATCTACGTGCTCTCTCTTTGACCTAAAGAGGGCATTCACGATAACGATATTTTAGCTTCCGCTAAGCTAAAAAATGACTTACCAATAATGTCCGCTATGGTGACGAAGCGGAACAATTATTGATTTGAATTCAGTTCGAATAAATGACTATTTCCCCAAAAATAATAGTGTCATATCTATTATCGAATGACTCCAAATGGCACTTTTGCGACTGTCAGATTATGTTCCATTTTTTACTTTGATTAATGTCAGCTTGAATGCTGACTAATTCACGTAATTGCTTCCAGTCAACGGCGAGTTTAGCTGATTTTCTCTCTAACATTCATACCTCGGTTTTTTTATCCAACCCCCGTGCACTCGACAAGGTTCAACCGGAACAAACTACTACTAAGAATAAGTTGATAGGCTTTCTACCTGAAAGCCCTACATATTGTTAGTCAAACCTGTTTCGATTTCATGCATTTAGCAAGGGCCTACTGCTTGGTATCTGCGTAATTCATAGCCTCTTAACTGAAAGTCGAAACCATTAAACCGCTTCAGCACTACTTTGACATCACGAGAACCTCCATACATCTCTTTGTAATTGAAAACCATAGATAGGTTTAGTAAATTTCTAAAAAAATTGTTAGTACTAAGGGGAGTTGAAATGCATAGAATGTTAGTGGTTGGGTTAGCAGGTTTATTTCTCATGGGATGCGGTGCGACAAGTAATGTTGACACAAAAGACGTTATCGCCAACAAAGAAAGTATGAGTGACTGTATGCGTGAAAACTATAAAGAAAAAGAAAGTTGTGTGAGAAAACAAACAATTGCTAAAGTTGGATTAATCTGCAAAAACGTTACGGTTACTGGCTCCAGACTGCCAATAAGAAAATGTACCACTGCAGCCCAACGCGAACAGAAAAAGTTAAATGCAAAGCTGAGTTTGGATAAAATACAAAGAGGTTTGCAGACTACAACCACAGGTGAAACACGTGTACACAATGGCTTTTAAGTTCGCTTAAACCTGATTTTATGAATTCGACTACTTCAGTTAAGAGACAATAATCTTGACTGGAGAGTAAAAATCACAAAACGTAAAAAACACTCAGAAGACGTTCAAATTTGATGCTGTCGTTTTTGTAATTTAGCAAAGCTGTAATTTGGCAGAACAAAGTATTCCATTTATATGTTTTGATGGATGTTCTGCCACTTATATACCTATTTAACATGAGCTCGGGATATTCAGAAAACCAACACATCCGACTAAATTCAAGAAAACAAAACATTTCTAAACATAATTGGCCGGACAACCGCCCAAAAGCCCATCATATTATTACTCAAACCTGCTTTGATTTCACGAATAGAACAAGCGAGTAATGCTTCGTGTCATTGTAATTTTCCTTAATTTCTCTGCTGATTTTGAGTCACGTCCTAAAGCAAACAGAAGGTTTTAGGACGGACATCAAATTAGCTAAGGCACTACTGCATCCTCAACAATATCCCTCCAAAGCGATGGTCTTGGGTTAGTCACAAAGTCCCTCGTCCACCTGCTCAGCGGAACTCCGTTGGCTTGTTGAATATAAAACAGTATCGACTGGAGCGCTGTATGGGTGGTGTCTCCTGCGACTATAAAGCGCTTATAACGACGCGGATGGGCTGCATTCAGAAGGCCATGTTCGGTCACAATAAGATCCCGAAAAACAGCCTGATCGAGGCCGAGTGGAGGCTCTAGGAAGAAGCGGTTAGTAAGATCCGCATCTGTCTCGTAGAACGCCTCGCGAATGGTTGAATCGTTGTCGAGGCGCCATTTGATGATTGCGGTACCTTGCCCCATGTCGTCACAATCAACGCAACTCTCCGGAAAGAACTTACCAAAATCCCAGTCGGCAGCTCGCAAGGCGATGTCGTTTACTGCGTCCAGATTGACCGTTACAGGTCCAGCGTCATTAAAAACGGTGAGATCAACCTCATTGCCATAAAGATGTCTGACCAAAAACGGTGCAAGGCTGGTGGCACCTACCCCACCCGCACTCGAGCCTGTTAATGTTATTTTTTTAGCGTTGGGGAACACGGATTTAGCCACGTCCATACCGGCCGACTGGTTACGTAGGCCGCGATGAAAGCGAACTACAGCTTCCGGCACTCCAATAGCTTCACCAAATGCAGGATCTAAAACGTCATTGTCACCGGTAAAGACCGATCCATCACAATAGGGCATGTAAACAATCGAGTAATCGCGAAATGGGTTGTTCTTTTTACCAAAATCCCAAATCCCATCTCGCGGAGCGGGCGGTTCCTGTGCTTCAGACAGCACGTTGCAATTGTAGAAATCCTGCCAACAGGCTCCTCCACCTTGTTCCATAATCAGGACTTTAGCCGGATCTCCCCTTCTGGTGAATGCAGAGTACTCAGTACCCGCGATACAGATAGGACCATCACCATTATCAGTGTCGAATGTATGTTTGACCCAACGGTCGCCGACATCTTCCGAACTGGTCGGCGTGAACTCACCTAAGTATTTGTGCACGCCCGAAGCTTCGAGTTCCGCGGCGGCTTGTGCATTAAGCCCACCTTGGTGTTTTTGGGCACTAAATACATTGCTAGCAAACGCCAACAGCACCAGTCCCATCAGAAATAATTTGTTTTCTTTCATTTTTGAATCTCCATTTTATTATTGTGGTACTAAGCACTAAAACCAAAGGATATGGAGTGAATTCGAGCACGATGTGCGAAAGAAAGGAAAATATCTGGCCTGCTTATTAACATCTTCATCTTCATCGTCATTCCCCGCCCTCATAATAAGACACTGTGTCTTAAGTTTTAAAGCTTCCTTTTTACAACTCAATAACGGCTAAAATATTGGACAACATGCAAAATAAACGTCGGTTCACCGATTAGTGATCAACAATTATTACCTGATTAATCAGTTAATAACCTAGTTTACTGTAGTAAGTATTCCCTACAATGCAAGTAGCAGAACACAACGATAGCTGCTTCCGCCATCAGATGAGTGAAGCGGGCAATTAAGTTTATGATTAATTAAGAAATAATTGACGGAGTATCAACAATACCCAGAGGCAAACAAGGTGTTTCGCTGATGCGTTATCATGACTCGTTCTCATGATTACCTGCTAATTTTTCTTGAACAAACTT
>JBLHNW010000383.1:0-3667 GCA_047622205.1 Paraglaciecola sp. | reverse complement strand
ATTCGCCAATGAGAAGAGTAAACAGGACCGCCATGATAATGTTCTAATTTTACCTGCTATTTGGAATGTTACTGAGACTTCTTAGTAACATTCTAATTCTAATTCTAATTCGAATTGGGGAAGTATTTACATCTATTGACTTGAAAGAAACTAAGTCCACTTCACGAGTAATTGCATGTTTTTTATTCTTACAGCTACCTTCCGATATGTGCTTGAAGTTGCCATTTTTGCTGCGAACTAGAGCGACAATTTATCGCGAAAACCAGCTTTGTTTAAGTATAGCGTTGCGATGACCGATTAAACTCACAGCACATTTGAAACACACAGTATTCATAGGACAATGTCATAAATTTCATAAAGCGTGTTCACTAGTACGATCCTTCGCTGTTTAGAATGATATTTCGATGTCGGTTTACAACTGGCGTTTAAACGATAATGTCCTGTAACCAACGCACACCTTGTGCGAATAACTTCTGTCACGTTACTCCAAATTCTAAGCTATTGGGACAGTATTATCAGGACAATGCTAGACCGGCAAGGCAACAAATCCGCAAGCGATCCCCATTAATATTCACAGGGAGGATGTTCGGCAATAACTTCTGATGTAATTTGGCCGAAAAGATCTTGTGTGGCGGCGTCAATATTGATGCTACTGATGAAGAGGATCAGGTCTGCTGAATTACCGCTTATGGTTTGATAAAATACTAAGGCGCTTAAAAAGTTTCCTGTATCAGAAGCATGGTTCCCGTCAGCTTGGTGCAACTCCAAATTAGGTAATAAGTTAATCACTCTGTCCCATACTAAGCCTACCGGAGCGACACTACTTGACTGTATGTTGGCAATGCTGACATGTAAGTCACGCACCTTTTGCCCTTCCTGACTATTTCCTCGTTGAGGATGTTCAGGGAATAGAATTGGCGTTGCATTCTGGGACTTAGCCATTTGTATCCATGTCTGAGTCGCAACAGTTGGGTAATCAAACTGTCCGCTTTGGGAGTACTTTTGTGCTTGAAAAATTACGTGTGACCAAACTTCACTTTTGAGAGTGTCGATTGACCGACCATCGTCGAGTCGCTCTGCGAGAAAACCCCCGGTGCTCACTTTCAAAATGCCTATATCTTTCTGTGGCGCACCCGACTCAAACAAGATAGCCATTGGTTCAGCTAATGCACTGACATGACTATTGCCCATGAACAAAACACTGTATTGAATTGCTGCAGAGTTATCTGGCACCAGCAAATTTTCTGGTGTGAGTACTGGAGTGGAGTTATCACCTTGCGTGGTGAGTGCGGAGGCATTTTCGGTAGTGACGTTGTTAGGATCACCAGAACTGCAACCAGCAATACAAATTACTAACAATACGAGTAAGAGCTTAGGGTTCATTTAATTCCACCGAATTACGTATAAATGATATTAGAGATTAGACTCTGGTATTTAGCCAGCCTATTGTTTTGCAACAAAGTGAGAGTTAATTCAGCTAGTTACCTAAACTGTTTGCAAGAACTTGGTTTTAAACAATATATTCAGTATTTTCAGTGCTATTAGATAGCCCCTAAAGCCTTTATTCGTGTACAATTGCCAGCTCTTTTTTTTAAATGCCTTTTATCGAGCGATACGCCAGAATTAAAAGGCTGAAATTGTAATCCAATTCGAGGAAACTATGGATCTTGATGCCATACTTAGCGAAGCAGAAGCGCAGATTAGTGCTGCTCAAGACGCCAATATATTAGACACCGTGCGCGTAGAGTTCATGGGTAAAAAGGGGCGTATGACTGAGCTTCTCAAAGGCTTGGGGAAATTGTCTAACGAAGAGCGCCCTGCAGCTGGACAAAAAATCAACATTGTGAAGCAGCAGATACAGAAGGCAATTCAATCCAGAGGCGAGTTTTTGCGTCTGCAAGAGCTTAACGCTAAATTGGCCTCTGAAACGATAGATGTAAGCTTACCCGGTCGCAGTACTGAATTAGGTGGTTTACACCCAGTTACCCGTACTATCAATCGAATAGAAGGTTTTTTTGCAGACTTAGGCTTTAGTGTGAAAACCGGGCCTGAAATAGAAGATGGTTTTCATAATTTTGATGCCCTAAACATACCTGCGAACCATCCAGCTAGAGCGGATCACGATACCTTTTATTTCAATCCTGATGTGATGCTGCGAACGCAAACATCTGGCGTACAAATTCGCACTATGGAAGTTGAAAAACCACCTTTGAGAATTATTTCTCCAGGGCGTGTTTACCGTAATGATTACGATCAAACGCACACTCCCATGTTCCATCAGGTTGAAGGTTTGATGGTAGACGAAAACGTTAGTTTCACGGAATTAAAAGGGATCTTGCATGACTTCCTGAATAATTTTTTCGAAGAAGATCTGCAGGTACGTTTTCGCCCGTCTTATTTTCCTTTCACCGAACCCTCTGCAGAGGTCGATGTGATGGGTAAAAATGGCAAATGGTTAGAAGTACTAGGTTGCGGAATGGTTCACCCAAATGTTTTAAGAGCGGTCAATATCGATCCTGAAAAATACACCGGTTTTGCCTTTGGCATGGGTGTCGAGCGCTTGACCATGTTGCGTTATGGTGTCAACGATTTACGCGCTTTCTTCGAAAACGATCTTCGTTTCCTCAAGCAGTTCAAATAAGCGGCAAAGACAATGAAATTCAGTGAAATGTGGTTAAGAGAGTGGGTTAATCCCAGTATAACAACTGAGCAATTATCCGATCAACTTAGTATGGCTGGTTTGGAAGTAGACGCAGTGGAGCCCGTAGCTGCCGAGTTTAGTGGCGTAGTTGTGGGTGAAGTAGTTGAATGCGGTCAACATCCTAATGCAGATAAATTACAAGTCACCAAAATCAATGTTGGCGAAGATGAGCTACTTGATATTGTCTGTGGTGCGCCAAATTGTCGCCAGGGTATAAAAGTTGCTGTTGCCAAAGTGGGTGCGGTATTGCCGGGTGATTTCAAAATCAAAAAAGCTAAGTTACGTGGTGAGCCTTCTTTTGGCATGTTGTGTAGCTTCTCTGAGTTAGGTTTATCAGATGATCATGATGGTATTTTGGAATTACCTTTAGATGCCCCAATTGGCACGGATATTCGCGATTACCTAAACTTAAATGACGTTAGTATTGAAGTTGATTTAACTCCAAACCGAGCAGACTGTTTGGGAATGCGTGGTTTAGCGAGAGAAGTTGGAGTCTTGAATCAAGCTGAAGTAAGTGAGCCTGTAATTGCTCCCGTTACTGCTGCCATTGACGACATCCGCAATATCACCTTGTCAGCACAGCAAGACTGTCCACGATACCTCGGTCGGATACTAAAGAACATCAATTTGGCTGCGACTTCACCACTATGGATGCAGGAAAAATTGCGTAGGGCAGGTTTAAGAAGTATCGATCCTGTGGTCGATGTGACTAATTTTGTTTTACTCGAATTAGGTCATCCAATGCATGCATTTGATAACGATAAGTTACAAGGCGATGTCGTTGTGCGTATGGCAGAGCAAGATGAAAAATTAACTTTGTTAGACGGTAATGAAGTCAAAATGAACTCAAATACTTTGGTTATTGCCGATCAACAAAAAGCTCTGGCGATGGCTGGTATTTTCGGTGGATTAGATTCTGGCGTCACTGAAAATAGTAAAAATATATTTCTAGAAAGTGCTTTTTTT
>JBLHNW010000382.1:0-3676 GCA_047622205.1 Paraglaciecola sp. | reverse complement strand
CATCCGCCAATGTGCTAATTAAACTAAATTCACTTGGAGTATAAAAGAGCGCTTTAAAATCTGAAGTAGATTGATTCGTTAAAGATAATGCAAAGGCCTTTTTGAAAGTAACGAGGGAAGATAATGCGCCCACGCTGCCCACTGATGTCAATACACCCAGTAAAAGCTCACGTCTGCTCATTTGTGTTTTTGTAGATGGACGTGCGGATTCGACTTCTTGTTTCTTCATCTTGTCCTTCTCAGTTCAAGTGCTTAATTTCAATACGGCGAAATTGCGTAGGATGAGATTCAGCTTGTAGGGCAATATGACCTTTTGTGATCATTAATGGCTGACCCAGTTCTAGCATTTTTTTGCTCCAAGGGTCTAGCGGGTCAAGCTGCAACTGTGAATATTCAAAAACCAACTCGCCATTGATGAAATGTTTGATGCTGCCATCATCACGTACTTCTGCCTCAAACAAAACCCATTGGTCGCCATGAAATGTCGCGGATGTTGACTCCAGGCAATGACTTGTGATGAGTTTTTGTTGTTGAACTATATTTGTTCCCGGAGAGCAAAGATTGCCGGTTGGCCTGCCATCTTTACCGTTACCCCCCAATAGTTGGGCTTCGGCAGATATTGGAAAAGCTTGATCTAATCCCATCGATTCTGCCGATTGAGAATGTAACATCACTCCGTTGTTACGAAATGCCCAACCTAAATTAGTATTCGAAGCGAGTTGCTGGCCAACAAATCGATATTCAACCCTAATCCGATAATTTGAATAAGCTTGATTGGTAAAAATATGTCCAAATGACAAATCATTGAAGTTAGGCCAGTCAGCATAGGAAACCGTTAATAAACCGTCGGTAACACGGAACGTATTGTGGTAATTTTCACCGTACTCATAACCTTTAAATTTGACATTCCACCCTGTCAAATCGCGACCGTTGAATAAACTCACCCAGCTATCTTGCTGGGCTGAATCATTGAGTACCGCGACCTCCTGCCGGGAGGAGCTGCCCGAACATCCCGCAATAAATAATGTAGATACGAATATTATTAAACAAAAAATAGTTTTCATAAGAAATAGAGTTCCTTTGCCTGTAACGTTACTAACTCGTTTTTCACTAAGCATTGTTTTGACTCCTAAACCGTAATTTTTAGGTAGCATGAATATATAAGCACAAAACACTAACACTGACAAAAAACACTTTAGGTCGTAGGTACAAACTCACTAAGCACTGATTGTTTTAGCAATTTTGGCGGCAACAGACCTTGAGCCAAAATAAAATCGTGAAAAGCTTTGCGATTAAATTTGTCGCCTAACAACAACTCTGTTTCCGCTCGAATTTCCATGAGGCGACTGTATCCATTAAAATAGCTTGTGGCCTGCCCTGGTGCCCGGAACATATATCGTTCTACTTCAGAATTGACCAAAGCTTCGGATAACACAACATCATCTCGCAGGACTTTTTCGGCCTGTTCACGATTAATTTTGCCAGTGTTCAAACCAATATCAAGAAATACCCGGGCCGATCGAACCAGGCGGCTCCAATTGGTAGCAAATTGTCCTTCGAGGCTTAAGTAAGGCTTGATTTCTTCCTCTGCGTAAAGCGCCCAGCCCTCAACGTTAACTGAATTAAACGCAAATAACATACGTGCCGTGGACACGCCCTTCTCAACCATTGCGGCAAATTGCAGTTCATGTCCAGGGCGCGCTTCATGTGCACTTAGAGGCCAAGCAGCAGCTTCATAGGTAAAATCATCAATTTTGAGCGCTTTGCCGCCTTTTGCTCCGGGGTAACTCAAGGGAAGGACAAATTCCCCCACCTCTCCAGTATTGCCAATCAATCTGGGGGGACTCATAAATGGTGCCGGTGACTGAGCAGCTTCAGCCTTACTTGCCAAGCGAATAGTTAGTCCTCGTTCTGGAAGAGTAAGGATGTTTTCGCGACGTATAATAGCTTCGATCGCGGCGTTCTTTTGTTCATAAAAAGGCAATATCTTATCACCCTCTATTTGCTTGGTTTTTAGCGCCCTTAAAACAGCACGATAATCGCTATCAGGGAAATTTTTCTGTTTTGCAATTTGTATGGCCAAGGCCTGCATGGCATTTTGTAATTGTTTAAATTCGGTCCTAGCTCTATTTTGTAATTCTTCCAGAGGCATATCGACACCATAGTCTTTTAGCCCTTGCTCATACACTTCCTGCGGCTGACGAAAATCAGTTCGCGCTTTTGGTAGAACTTCATTACGAATAAACTGATTATAAGTTTTTAATTGGGCTGTAATCGCTTGCAGGGCTGGTTCATACCCTGTGACGTTAAACTGCTCGAACAGAGAGGGGATTTCAGCAAGCAGTGTAGCGCCATTTTGTAAATCCTTTTCGACTTTATCCTTAACGGGCCCAAGTTTACCGGCTTCCGCAAGAGACAAAGTCATATAGTCTTGTACCAGTTTGGGGCTTGACTGATAACCTACTTCAAGACCCGCATAACGATTTATTCGGGTTAAAGCAGCCTGATGTTGTTCTGTAGTATTGCGACTGTCTAACAAATGCCGCAGACCGTTATAAATGTAATCACTAACATTAATATAGGCCGTGAAATATTTGTCCTCTAAGGCAATATTGATCAATTGGTTGTCTACTTGTGCCAACAAGATATCCAGGTCCTGAAGCACAGCAGAGTCTTGTTCAGCAGCTCTTCGTTTTCCAAGTGTGATGCGGATTTGCTGTAATGCTTTTATTTGTTTCTTCTCAAAACCTGGGGTGAAATCGGTAATGGCCTCATTAAACCCTTCGACGCCAGTACTGGCGTAGTATTCTGGAGATTGTTGAGCTAAAACTTGCAGCAGTAACTCGCTGTTTTTATTACTCTTTGTAATCCATTGCTGGGCTGACGCACTGAAACTCAAACTGAAAATCATCAGTAAAACTAGTCGAAAAAGCGCTTTTATTTGCATCACATATCATCCGTATTTTAAAAGTAAAAAGTAGACAAGCATAAGTTCTGCCCGCTCAAAATCCAACTGCACCATTTGATGCTTATCCCACTCGTAAATAAAAACCTTGGCTCCGTTCCACTAGATTGATACTAGCCAATTTAATTGCTTTTGGAATGGGGATCTAGGTATGTATCGTCGAAAAAACCTCTAACAACCTCACTATATAAGGTTTTTAAAGCAAACCGCTAAACCGAAAAATTATCTATTCAGGTCACGCTGAATATATTTCGCTTTCGCTTTTCTGCCTTTTTCATAAAGCGCTGGTCGTAGTTTACGACGTAGCCATGGAAATAAATAAGAAATCATTGTTAAGCGCCCACCACTTTTAGGTAACGAAATTTCAATCGACTTGCCTGCGGCAACATCAAGTATCGCTTGAGCCACTTGCTGCGCCGAACTCATTTGCTGTGAAAAAACAATATCTTCAACTTGTGCTATTTCAGACATGATAAAACCTGTATCAATAGGCCCTGGAGAAACTAAGCCAATATGAATATTTGGCTGGCTAACTTCATCGGCTAATGAATAGGTAAAAGCGCGTAAGCCCGCTTTTGTTGCGGCATAAGTTGCAGCACCTTGTAGTGGCGTTCTTCCCGCTAAAGAGCCTACATTAACTATAGCTCCATTTTTTTGCTTTTGAATGTAAGGCAACGTCAAAGCCGATAAAGCAATAGGAGCGCTTAAGTT
>JBLHNW010000381.1:0-3717 GCA_047622205.1 Paraglaciecola sp. | reverse complement strand
TGGCAAAGCGTCTAAAAATATTGTCTCTATTAATCAATGCATGGTTCTGACTCAGCCTTTACAGACTCTTTTCAGTTCGTTGAAAACCGCTCTTTTAAGTGACAAGTTAGCTCATCATATTGGCCACCTTGAGTTATTACATGATGACAAAGGTGTGAGCGTTACTATTAGATTAATTAAAACTATCTCACTTACAACTACCAACGTTTGGGCACTATGGGCAATAGAACATAATGTCGATTTATATTGGCAGCACCCCGGTTCTGACGCTGCTGATGTAGAGGATAAAGGCCCGCGTTTTTATAAAATAGAAGACTTAATTTTACGCTATCATCCACAAAATTTTATTCAGGTAAATGGCGTCTTGAATAAGAAAATGGTAGCTCAAGCGTTAGAATGGCTAGCTCCTTCAATAAATGATGTGGTGCTGGATTTATTTTGTGGCGTGGGTAACTTCTCTTTACCTTTAGCTGCTCATGCTGGCCAAGTTATAGGAGTAGAAGTTCAAACGAGTATGGTTGCTGCAGGTATTGCTAATGCGCGTTTGAATAAACTAACTAACCTTAGTTTTTTGGCTGCTGATTTAACTAAAGCGGTTAGTTCTGAACTTATTCCACTCGGTGTGACACAAGTGCTGCTCGATCCCCCAAGAGCGGGAGCTTTTGAATTTCTTGATACACTAATTGAGATCAAACCAAAGCAGATATTGTATGTTTCATGTGATGTCGCAACCTTAGCCAGAGATGCTGAATATTTAGTAGCAAAAAAATATAAAGTTAAAAAGGTCTGTATGATGGACATGTTCCCACAAACTTCTCATGTAGAAACTATGATGTTATTTGAACTTAATTAAACTCAGGTTTAGCGCAAGTCGATCATCTATACCTGTCATCCTCGAAACTGCGTGTTTGTTGGCTACACTCATTCGCCCCAATCATTCGCCCCAATCACTTAGTGGACTAAGCTCATGGGGTCTCATTTATTTGCCACTGTGTGACGGAACATCTATTTAGCCCTACGTTGAATGATCTCAATTACGTTTTGATTTGGATCTATGACCTGTAATAAATCGATACCCAAATTTTTATCTTCCCATATGCGTGTGGCCTCGACATTGTTGTCTTTTAAACATTGTCTGAGTTCATGTAAATTAGCATCAGTATAAATGCCAAATTTCATTATCCCTGACCATTGTTTTGCTTTGGACTTAGGAGCAATCTCCTTTTTGTCAATCGCATCATCGCGATAGAATACTTCAACAGTAAATTCACCTTTGCGCATTAAAGTGCCTGTGACGCTGCCATCAGGAAAGGCAAAATCTTTCACGGTTTCCAGGGCAAACGTTTTCTTGTACCAATCCCCAAGCTGACTGCCTTTTTTCGCGGTAAAGGCAATAAAACTGGGTTCAATTTTCACTCCATCAAAACATGTTTGGGACTGTGCCAATACATCTGTATTGGCCAGCAACAAGCAAAGTCCCAAAGCGCTTGAAGAAAATTTTCGCACATTAATTAGATCTTTAACTTTCACATTTGTCGTTCTTAAGACAGTAAGCATAAATATCACTCTGGATATGAGGTGTTTTTACTGGAAATTTGATTTAAGTGAATATTACACTTAATAAATTTCGGGTAGGTACACCCTAGGTTATTTGAATCGGCCGGAAGGATAACGTTGTATGCGAGTTAGATAAAAGACAAACGCGATGACAAGTTTTATTTTTGAGATAGACATCAATAGACGAAATTATATAGCAACAATCGAATCTCCACTCATCGTGTAAATTTATCAATCAAACCAGACGCTTGTTACTCAAGAAATGGTTCGATTCTGTGTTTTGAACAAGCGTGTTATGTTGGCCGCCTAGTTAATTTTCCTGTGATTTCAAAGTTCTGCTAATTTTTGCTGCCATTGCTGCGCTTTATCGATTTGATTGGAGTTCTTTAATGCCTTAACTAAAGCCCGATACGTTGTCTTTGATTTGTCTCCAGCTAATATGGCGCGTTGGTAGTAGCTTGTTGATAAGGCGAATTGTCCATTTTTGGAGTATTGATTAGCGACGGCCAAATTGATTTTTTTATCATGGGGTAAGGCTTCTGCTATCAGTACATTCGTTTTATTGAACAGTGGGATGTTGCGCGCCGCTTTGTAGCGGATAGCCGATTGCTGCATCATTTTTAGCCAGTCGATCTTACGTTGAAACAGTTGCTGACCTAATTTTTGTTGCCAATCAGCCGGAGATGTTAAACGCAGTGGCGTTGGCCCATCACTGAATGGGTAGTCTGCTTTCAGTTGCTGGATTTTCGCGTAACCATTATATTCTTCCGAGGGCAGTATCGGGCGCATTTTCCATGCTTCCTGAGTTGACACATCATGCCAATCACCCAAGGTATTATGGTTTTTAAATGCTTGATAAAAAGTATCAGCCAGTAAAAAGTAACCCTGCACATTCATATGCAAATGTTCCAGCATAAAATTATTACCAATTATTTTAAAGGGAGAGCGGGTGCTTAGATTTCTTTCAACGTCTACCAAATAGGCGTTTTTTTCTTTGCTGATAGTTCTAATTATTTCGTTCATCTCTGTAGGTGCGCGAAACCTCAACAGGTCGTTATCTCTGGCGCTAATAAAGTATTTAAGGGCTTTGTCGTACTCACCAACCCCTAAATAGAGTTGCCCAAGGCGATACTGTAATAAGGCACTGTTATCATCTACTGCATTTTGAGCTAATAGTGCCAAACGTTCTTTATCGATTGTATTGGTGGCTAATTGCGGTGTATCGCCTAGTAATGCCTGCAATTCGTCGCTTAATTTATCTGCCATGGGAGCACTGGAGAATGGTTTTTGGTCTTTCAAATTACTGGTAATTGTAGAGACA
This sequence comes from Paraglaciecola sp., assembly GCA_047622205.1. GTDB lineage: Bacteria > Pseudomonadota > Gammaproteobacteria > Enterobacterales > Alteromonadaceae > Paraglaciecola. Next base: position 839 of record JBLHNW010000381.1, on the reverse strand, counting down.
AAAACCGGTACCTTTGCTTGTTGATATTTGTCCAATAGTAATGACAGATTGGTTTCAAATTGAGCCAGACCTGCAGTGTAGATGTCTGAACCTAATGGAATGTTCTTATGTTTTGCCACTTTTGCCATAAAAGTACGAGATTGTTGGGATTCTTTACCAGGCATGGGCTCTTCATTTTTAGACCAGTGATATATCCTTTGTACCAGTTGAAAAGTCCTGAAGTCTTTCAATTTGAGAAAAAGCAGGGTGGTAGCTTGAGAATTGGCTGCTGTATAGTTTGAACCAACACCTAAAATACCCAAATATTCGTTGTGACCCGCGTATATTAATACCGCGTCTGGTTTTTGTTGGATGACTTCGTCAGCCAAATCTAGCAGTGTATAAGAATTAACGGCCGCCATAGCTGTGTTGACCACTTCTACATACTTGTCCGGAAATGTGTGTTTTAAGCGTTGTTCCAGCATACCAGCGAGTGATGCGCCTAAGCCATAGGGGAAACCGGCCGCGGTAGAACCACCCTGCACAAAAATCCGTAGACCATTTTCTGGTTTTTCTTTTAATAGAAAGTTAGCTTCCATTGTGACATTTGGTATATCTGCGCCTTCAGCGAAGTACCGTTTTACTATGTCGGGTCGCGGAAGAATGTAATGGGGATTAGCAGGGTTTTCTATAAATAAAGGAATTTCTCTGCCAAAACCGCCAAGTCTAAGAAAAACTTCTAACAAAATAAAAAACAGAAATGGGATTGCCAAAGCAATAATTCTAAATAACCAGACACGCATAGTGTTATTACCAAGCCTTATACGCTCTTTGCTGTCAACACGGCAGCAATATTAATT
>JBLHNW010000380.1:0-3733 GCA_047622205.1 Paraglaciecola sp. | reverse complement strand
TGCACTCCGGAAAAGTTGAGCTACAAAATCACTCTGATGGTGGTTTGATAGCCACGGTGTCTATAGCCAATAAAACACTGGCGTGATGGCATGTATTAAAAATATTTAGCTCCTTTCCTGCAAAATTGTTAAGGCCGGATTAAAACTAACAAAAATCGCATTTACGCATTTAAGAACGCTAGTGCCCGCGGACTTGACTCAAAATTAACAAAACACTTAAGTTAACAGCCTCGGATTAGCGGAGCGTTTTCTTAATTTAAGATAAGCAAATTTCACCAACAGACAAAATAGTCATGACTGTCCTGTTCATTTCGGAACTGCGTGTCTATGCAAACTGGCTAAAAGAGTATTCCAGAAAGTTTAAAGTGGAGATCCAGGCCTGGATCTTAATGACCAATCATGTTCACTTACTTCGTACTCCATCCGATTAAAAAGGGCTAAGCCAGATGATGCGGGGGCTGGGGCGTAAATATGCAAAGTATTTCAATTTCAGGTGTAAGCGAAGTGCAACATTATGGAAAGAGTATTTTCGCGCTCATCTAACCCAGAAAATGATAGGTGATACATGGAAAGCAACAAACGCTGAAATGGCGTTGGGTAGGGAACAATTTAAGTTACAAATAAAAGCACTGAGGGATGGCAAAAAACGCTATCAAAGCGCGGTATTCCGATCGGTTGGAGGAAGGTGATAGTTTAATTTTAACTTGACTCCAATCATTAAATGTATCGTTAAATATTCGATATAGTTACATTGGGTGTCTTGGCAGATGTGCGTTAGAATACAAAGATTCAAACACTATAGGACGATTTATGAAATTTATTATTTTAGCAGTAGTCATTGCATTGGCGGTATTCTACTTCACTAGAAACTCAAGTAATTCAAAGGCAGCTGTTGAAAACATTGCGATAGGAAACGATTTCTTAGCAAAAAACAAAGCTAATCAAGATGTAATAGAAACGGCTTCTGGTTTGCAATATCAAGTATTACAAAAAGGCGAAGGAAATGCCTCCCCAAGTGCCAACTCAACTGTAAAAGTGCATTATCATGGCTTGCTGTTAGACGGCACTGTATTTGATAGCTCAGTAGAACGTGATGAACCCATCAGTTTCCCTTTAAATCAAGTAATTAGAGGTTGGACCGAAGGGGTTCAATTGATGGTTGTTGGTGATAAATTTAAATTTTTCATTCCATCTGAATTAGGATATGGCGATAGAGCTACTGGAAAAATAACGCCAGGTTCTTTACTTATTTTTGAAGTAGAACTTTTAGAAATCCAATAGTTAGGTCGTTACCGTTCAAATTGATGGCTGGTGGTATGCTTTGTGGAAGTCAGATGGACAGTTTGAGCTATATCAACTTATCGCCCAGACTTGCAATTCGCCCTAAAATTATGCGACTACAATAAAGAAGCCCACTTAAAAAAGTGGGCTTGATTTTCCTGAGTACAACATCAATGCACTAAACATTAAAACCAGATAACAGTGGATAGCTAAAAATCCAATGTAATGTTCTGCACACACTTATACTCTTAGCTGATAGATAACTATCCTAGCGGAGATCGCAAAAGTGCATTATCCAAAGTTAGGGTTTATTTTTCCGAGACACAGCATTCAGCCTTTGTCCGTCTATTAAGCATATTAATTTGGATAGTAAATAAACTCGTCTCCTTCGGCCCAACCTTCTTTATGCATTTTATCTATATTAATTGGCGCTTCTAAAATTGAGGTCCAGCGTGGCTGCATAAGTCCAGAATTATGAGCAGTTAGCAATGACCTTAGTTCTTTAACTTTTTCTGGATTTGATTCTGCAAGGTTGTTTTTTTCTCCTGGATCTTCGGTTAAATGAATTAACCAAGTTTTACCTGGACGATTGCTTACTTGGAGTTTCCAGCCATCTGACAATACCGCTTGGTAATGGTCGTGTTTCCAAAACAATGCGTCATGTAATTTACCGCTGGATTCTCCCTTACCATGAGGTATTAAGTTTTTACCATCAATGGTTCGATCACCAGGAACAGAGATCCCGGCTGCCGCCGCAATGGTGGGGAAAATATCTGTGTGGTGAACTACATCGGATACCTTGCGGCCTTTTTCCAACTGAGCAGGCCACTTAACAAAAAACGGAGTACGGATACCGCCTTCAAAAAAGGTGATTTTCCAACCGCGATAAGGCTTATTAATATCCGCCACATTAATCATGTTAGTACCGCCATTATCGGATACAAAAATGATCATGGTATTGTCTTCCAGGCCATTATCTTTAAGTGCTTGAGTGACTCGACCTACACTACGGTCTAACGATTTAATCATGGCTGCATAAACACGTTGTGTATGATCTTTAATTTGCGATAATGAATCGTAATCGGCTTTCAATGCTTGCAAAGGGTTATGGGGCGCCCAGTGGGCCAGATTTAAATAGAACGGACGATCTTTATTAGTTTCAATAAACTTAAGCGCTTCGTCTGTGTAGTAATCTGTGATGTAACCTTTGGGTTCAAAATAATCTAAGTTATTAAAGCTGGCTGCATACGACATGTTTGACCAGATGAATTTGTTGTAAGCATTTGAGTTTTTTTCAGCGGCAACTGAATTAGGATCGTTCGCGGGTAAATACAAACCACTGGCCATGAGTAATGCATCATCAAACCCTTGTTGGTGTGGCAACATGCCTTCGCCACGGCCAAGATGCCATTTGCCTATGTGACCAGTTTGATAGCCTGCATCTTTTAAGATCTCCGCAATGGTAATTTCGCTATTGGGCATGCCTAATTCTTCAAACGGCAGACGGTCGTCTTCGTTAGTAAAAATCATTGGTGGTGAAAATTCTGTCTGTTCGTTTAATGCATTCATAACGGTGGACATACCATCTGGCACAGGTGTTGATTCAAAACCAAAACGCGAGCCATAACGACCCGTCATAATGGCAGCCCGAGACGGAGCACAGGTACCATCTGCGGTATAACCCTGGGTAAAGTTAACTCCGTTTTCAGCAAGTTCATTAATGTTTGGGGTTTGCAGTGCGCCGTTATCGACACCACCACCATTTAGGCTGATGTCGTTCCAACCTAGGTCGTCGGCTATGATGAGGATAATGTTAGGCTTACGTTGTATGGCATGAGTCACGGCTAAATCAGCCGGTTGGGGTGTCCACTGAATCTCTTTATGTTCCGCCACTGGATTTTTAAGCTTATTTATAATGCCAGGTAGATGCAAAATAATCTGCTTTTGCATGACAAGGAAGATACCGACTAATATCACTAGGGTGATTCCTGTCCATTTTAAAAATTTCATATTGATCTCATTTCTTATAATTTTTAAATTCGGTTGTAAGCTAAATCTGTTGCCCCACAACATCAATTGCACACTAAAAGCTTGCCGCCGTATGGTAATTAGTAAAGCTAATGCCTTGCTTGGCTAGCTGGTTAATATAAGGTGTGTTTATTTCACCGTCATAGGGTTGGGTATCACTAAAGCCCAAATCATCCGCCAGAATCAATACCATATTGGGTTGCTTGGCGGCAAACACAGACGTCTGGACCGTCATTAATAACCCAAATAGCCAAATTCTGCTTAGGTTTTTGATTTTCATGATTAGATTTCTTTTTTTGCTATTTGCTTGCAGCAAAAGTACAGCGCGGTAGATACCAGCAGCTCAACCAAAATCATCGGGATAGCAAGTGCAGCATCGTGAAATAACCACGCCATGATGCGCATCACGGCAATGGTCATCAGC
>JBLHNW010000379.1:0-3739 GCA_047622205.1 Paraglaciecola sp. | reverse complement strand
CAAGCTCCTAGTAGGTCATACATGCAGCGTTGAGCAAACCGACAGCTACAGAAATAGCTGCTAACATGGTGCCGGCTGAAACTTCGTTATTGCTAATGCGTTCGGCAATTTTCGGCATAAAAGTGAACCTAAGTAGAGCAAATGCCAGCGACTGTGCGATCATTGCCACTCCACCCCAGACCACAAAATCAATCAAGGATGCAGAGTTAGTGGCGGCACTGGCCAGAGCCAGGCTGAAACCAATCATAGCACCACCAAAGCCAATTGCAGCGGCAAGGTTTTTTTCCTCTTTAACTAACTTCCATTCATCATGAGGAGTGACAAGAGCATAAACAATCTTAAATATAAACAACAATAAAATAGATACACCAAAATACAGGGCGAAATTTCCAAGTCCAGCAATTGAATCTAAAATCATATCCATACTTCTTTCCTCAATAGTAAAATTTACATTGGCAATTCAAAATCAACTTGATTTAGCCATTAATAGTTATGTCAGCTTGAGTTATATTAAAACCGGTGCTGATCACCAAGCAACGGTCGAAATTGTTGTTAACTAATTTTTCTTCGCCACTGATCAACAGGGTTTCAACATTGTCATCATCAATCTGTCTTTCATACAGCATGACAAACTGATCGGTTTCGCTGGTATCACCGTCTTCTTCATAGGTTTTTTCGGTCATAGCAACGGGGGGAGACTCATCACCCACAGCATCCCACACTCGCACAAAATTATGTCCTTGTAATTCAAACGTGGCTTGAGAGATCCCGTTTTTTACCTGCTGCTGCCACTGGCTATCCGAACCAATAGTTTTAGTTTCATAGAAGTACCATAGTTTGACGTCAGTGATATGATTTTCTGTGTCACCGCCATCCAATATTACCTGTAAATAGGCATCATCGTCTGTGTAGTAACGTAATATTTTACCACCTGTGTCGAGATTTACTTCTCCCACGGCTTGAATTAAGTGATGTGCGGCCGCTGAATCAATAATTAAGTGCGGTTGGATCAATTTGAGCATAAGGGGATCAAGTTCGAATGAACCGCCTAAATAGAGACCCATAATTTCCGGTGCTTTGGGTTTATGGACTGTCGCTTTTTTGCCAAATAATTTGCTAAACATAATAATCCTCAGTCAGTAGAGGTGAAAATCGCAGACTATTTATCTGCAAACTCATGCCATTTGATGTTCTGTATTCTTTCATCGGCGATATAGAAAATCTTATCACCGCCCATGAGTATTTCATCTAAATCAGGGTTAACGGTGACTTGCAACTTGTCCTTAGCGGGTGACATTGCGATAAATGTCGCTTTGTAATTTAATTTAAGTTGGCTAAATAGATTGGCAATTTTTACCGGCGAGGCATCCAGTGGCAAAGTCGCAGAATATTGAGCTTGACCATGGTTAACGTTAAGCAGGTCGTGATGCAGTAGACTTGAGCCTGGGTCAAACGCTGATTTTGCCAACATTTCAATTGCAACACTTGGTGTGCACTCAACGTTTGGACAATGTTGCTGGAGTAATTTAGCCAGACTTTCATCTTTGAAGTAAGCCACCATTTGCGCAGTTGGGTTACGTTGACTGCAATACAATGCGGTGGTCATTGTCAAATCATCTTCAGGGTTATCCATTAATACCACTTTGGCATCCGAAACGCAGGCCCGATCCATGTCGCCGTCATGGTTAAAACTGCTGACTTTTACAAATTCAATTTCATCTGGCATAGGGTTTGTAATATCGACTCTTACACACAGCACTATCGTCGGGTGTTCACTGATAGCCTCTCGTTCTGCTAATAGCAATTCTAGTAGGCGAATGGTTCGTTGCTCGTTCCAGCCCAACACAAGAATGTGCCCGGATACATTTAGATTCTTCAAACCTTTTGCTCCTTTTTGCCATTGTTTTGATACCCATGCTGCTATCCTACCGATTACCAACGCAAATATACTTAAGCCCAGAGGGATAACGTAAAACGATACTAAGTACTTGCCCATGGTGGTAGTTGGCGATAAATCTCCATAACCAACGGTTGAACCGGTAACCACCAACCAATAGACAAAATCTGTTGAGGTAGTTAGTGCATCCTCACCCGCCAGGGTAAGCAAAATCCAACTTGTGCTTCCATAAAAAACCAAGGCCAACAAAATAGTATACCAGCGCATTTCTGCGAAATATCTTGTCAGTATTTTGCGAATTATTGGCAGCATCAATTACCCTAAAATTTTACTTTTCAATTGACTAGCTTTGCATATCGCTTGTATTAGTCCAATAAACATTTGTTGCTCACTGAAAAAAATGCGGTGTTTGTAAACAAACTCCGCATTTCAATTATATCCCTAAGTGACTTCGATATAAGCTCACTATTTGCCTAAAATTCGGCTAAGTTCGTCGTCTGCTGAAGCACTACCACCTTTGATTCCAGCCTCTGCCAGGCGTTTTTCTAAGCCATCAGTAGAGTCTTCTGTCGCCAACTCTTCCGCCGCTTGTAACTCGGCATTTCGCAAATTCTGCTTGTCCTGAATTCGTGTCAATGATTCCGTTGCGGTTTTCATCTTACTATTAGCACCTAAATGGCGAGAAGACACTGCAACTTGTGCTTTCTGCACCGACTCAGTGGCCTTTACCATATCAACTTGTTGCTCAAGTCTACGCAAGTTGGACTTGGCGGTATTGATATTGGTTGCTAATTGCTTTTCAGACTGTTTAAACTGATCCAGGTATTTCTGTTCGCCTTCCTGTTCAGCGCGTAAATCACCGACTTTCTGCGCACAATCCAGAGCCAGTTGACGGTCGCTATCAATTGCTTTGCGAGCATGTTCTTCATACTGTTCAATTGAAGTTTGCAAGCTATTCACTTTTTGCTGTGAAAGTTTACATTTGGCCAAAATCTGCGTTCTTGCATGGTCGGATTTGCGCAGCTCATCTTTAGCTTCGCGAATTTCTTGTTCAAGGATGCGAATGGCTTGGCTATCTACAACAGATTGAGCCGCTTCGGTTGCGCCACCTTTAAACGCTGTTACTAATTTTCTCCAAACTGACATAATATATCTCCTCGTTTACTGCAAATGTGCATGGTAAGCATCTAAAAATGCTTCCACGTTTTGGAATAAGGTTTCAACTTCGATCATCACACTTTCTTCCTTTGATTGGGAGCTAAGTGAACCAAACGCGGTGTAGTATTCGTCACCTGCGACCTGGGAAATGCCCACTGTAGTTAATGGAAAAATCATGTGAGTTTTTAGAATTTCCTCATTCAGTGCTACTTTGTCCTTGACCTCGTTGCTTGAAAACAATAATGATTCAATCAGAATCTGTTCACCACTTATGGCTAACCAGGCATCTATCCCATCATTATTGGCAATTAACAAACAATCTTCTTCACGAGTCACTACCAGTTCATCGTTGTTATTTATTAGGCTCTCAAGTTGTTTAAGGTCCCATGTCATGGTTACTCTCCTATAAGTCGTATGACCTTACGTGAGCTATGTACTATCTTTTTAAAATTAAATAAAAAGTTTTAGACATTGCTAAACACAGGCCATAGTGTAGTCAGTTAGAAATGGATTAGTCAAATGTTATTTTTATCATTTGCACATTATTTTATTTAAATGTAAATTATACGTCACAATTAAAGTGTAAATTTTATGAGGTCAAGATGCAAAAAATATACAGTGAGTCCAATGAAACCCATAAGTCTACAATATCGGCCGATTGGCGTCAGTTGGTGCAACGCCTCC
>JBLHNW010000378.1:0-3775 GCA_047622205.1 Paraglaciecola sp. | reverse complement strand
ATGCATTATGCTGTGCTAGTTGAAATGCCTCTACATTGCGAGAAAAGTGCAACAAGTAGGCAAACACATACTCTCGCATACTTGGACCAAATACATCTTTCACGCCACACAGCAGATAATCCGTTTTCTGTAAGCTTAGTAAAGGAGTGTTGCCTGCCCAGGTAGATTGCAGCCACTTCAGATGAGTACATTTTTCAACTATTTGTGTGGCAAGATTTGGGTCCGCAAGAAGAATATCTATCTGTGACCAATCAGTTTCAGAGTCTGGGGTATGACTTACAATGACAAGATCTGCATTAGTGAGATCACTTTGCTCAATTAAGACTTGGTATTTTTTTGCGTCTCGACTCAAAATTCCTAAACGTGCCATATTATTACCTTAAATCGTTAGTTGAGCGGTTTTCTTTGGGATTACAGATTGTTGCTACAAAGCATATTCGAAAAAATGATCTTTATGACGATGATTCCGTATGATGATGATTGCTTAGGTTTCAGTCGGTCCCGATCGATGAAGACACACTATAGGAGTTATCGCTTGAAAGAGCATGGCCATTTTATTGTATCCCAAGCTGGTCAGGTTATCTTGTTTGCGGGTGAAGGACCATGGAATGAAGATGCCTTGTGCAGATGGGAGCGAGAAATGGGCGATATGATTTGTTCAATAGACAAAACAAAACCTTGGGCACAATTGAGTTTGTTATATGGTGATAGCCTGATGATTCCGTCTGCCTTTGAAAGATTTATCACAGGCACAATAGAGCGAAAAAGCCTTGGTTTATCTGCGTTAGGAATTGTTATCAAAGACTCCGAAATTACCTCCCTGATAAAAAATCAATTAGTTGAGGTTTATAAACAGGCTGAGATTGAGTACGCTTTTTTTGAGCGTATCGAAGAAGCTTTGTTATGGCTAAGAAATCAAAATTTTGAGATTAGCGAGGAAGATATCCATTTGTTTCTAAGTACCAGCAATTTTTCTCGATAGGTCGAGCAAATTTACCCTTTTCTAATTCCTGTTTTGTGCTTTTCTTCACGTCGAAGATCAAGGCAAGCAGCATGCCTGCGCTTGTTTTGAACTTGTAACTGTCCGAGTATCTTTACACCTACTGTCTAGCTAAATTCAATATTTAACGGAAAATATGACATAAATTCTGTAAATAAGTTTATTTATCGAATAATATTCTGAAAATTAAAAATAATAACAATTTTAAATAGGAGTTTATTCGAGCAATGTCAAATTTAACCAAAAAAGTTCAAGACAGAGATGGTCAAGTAGACTTAAGTAATGCAAAGGTATTGTCTCCTAAGAGAAATAGCACTTCTGCCGATTCTATTGATGCATTGGCGGTAGAGCAATTAGCCCATTTTGGGATTGAGATTAATAGTGACTATGGACAAGCGCTTTATCATACAGCTACACATCTTTACCACGCTCAGGCTGACGTTAATCAATTGTGGAAAATTACCAGTGCGACGCTGGAATGTTTGAGTAAAGAAGACAAAGTGGCTTATTTCAACGCCAAGAAATTCTTATCATTTCAGATTGCCAAGGTGCTTGATACTTTACAGAATCCTTTTAGAGCGACCTATCAAAGTATGACTAAACAGTCTGGCTCTCAGGTTTCAAAAAGCCATTACCCATTGTTTGATAATGTGACTGCATTGTTTTCTGCTACTCCGGTGATAGTGCGCACTGCTACCTATGTATACGCTTGCACCGAATGGGTAGATGATGCGTTTCAGGGCAAAGAATCAACCCATCAAATATATTCACGGTTATTGAATCCAACCAATATTTCACTGGCTAACGCTATTGTTGACTTGGAAGCAGGCCCTTATGCCGCAGATTATCTCGCCTGGAACTTCAATTCAGGCATGGCAGCAATAGATGCATTACTGTCTAATGTATTATGTCATGGTGATGTGATAATTGTGTCGCGCAATGTGTATGGCGGCGTCTATCAATTGTTGCACGATTACTTTGCTCGCGAGAATCGTCTGGACATTCAAATTGAATGGTTTGATGGTTATAGTACTGAGGAATTTACGCCTTTCCTGGCAAATGCCAAAGTTAAACATGTTGGGCGTTTGGATTCCGGAAAAGCCTTACATGTATATATGGAATCACCATGTAACCCACACGGTTACGTGCTGGACGTAGCGGGTATCAGCAAAGAAGCCCACAAATACGGCCATACTGTGATGCTTGATGCAACGCTTGCTACACCGATATTACACCAACCCTTGCAACGCCAAGATAAAGCCGAACGACCTGATTATGTGATGCATAGCTACACTAAAGATATTTGTGGCAGCGGTGCAACAACTGCCGGTGTGATCATCGGTGAAGCGTATCGCATGTTCCAGGGTAAGGGAGATTGCATAAACGGTTACGACTGGTCAAAAACTATGTTCTGGGATGTGTATTATATAAAAGGTGCCTTTCTCGATTCGGAAAAAGCCTTTGATGTGTTAAATGGCATGAAAACTCTGGAAATGCGTGTTATGACCAAGGTCATTAACACCACAGTGTTTAGTCAGTTCCTGCATTCTCATCCTGATTTTAATGTCAACTGTCACGCGGTTGAAGGTCATGCAAATTCAGCAATACGTGAAAAACAAATGCGTCATGGTTGGCCTTGCGCATTGTTTACCGTAGACATGCAGGGTTCGAATATTGAACGGGAAACCTTTATACGATTTTTCGACGCACTTGAACCCGCGTTCAGTCATCAGGTGAGTATTGGGCAGAACAACACTATTGTACTTTGTCCGGCCTTAACCTCACACTCAGAACTGGATGAAACGACCCAACAAAAGGGCGGAATTTATATGACCACTATGCGTATTGCTATGGGGACGGATAACGTCAAAGAACTGATGGCGCACTTCATTAACAGTGCTCGTTTGCATATTGACCCGGTGCTTCCTGGCTTTAGCGAGAAATTTTTGTCTGCGGATGAAATTGACAACTTATATATGCGTGTTGCCTTAAAAGTGAGTCAGCAACACTTTGGCTCCGCGGGCAAGATGCAAAGCATGCTGGAGTGATGCCTCTTAATTGCAATTGGTTGTTATGACGCTCCTAAGTATATACCCTTCATCCTTGAAACTGCCTGTTTGCTAGGTGCATTAATTCGCCCCAATCACTTAGCTGACTAAGCTTTGGGGCTAATTCGTTTGCCGTCGCTATGCACTTTCAATGATTTTAGGTATAGGTGCTTAGGAGCAAATTAATGGCAAAAATAGAATTTCCCGACGACCAAAAAGACATAATAGTAAGCAAAATACAGCGATATTTTAATCAAGAACTTGAACAGAACATCGGTCAGTTTGATGCTGAGTTCTTATTGGATTTTTTCTCAAAAGAAATGGGGAGTTTCTACTATAATAAAGGTCTGTATGACGCACAGACCATTATAGCAAGCAAAGTAGACACGATAACCGACGCTATCTACGAGCTCGAACAATCTACCAATTCCCTGCGTTAACAGATGATATAAAACGGACTTTAGACAATCATAAAGGAGAATCACATGTCTTTGCCTGCCACAGGAACATTCAATATCAAACAATCTTTAGAGCAACTCTTTGGCTTTGCACAATTTCGACCAGGACAGGAGCAAGTGGTCAATCAGCTTCTGGCCGGTCACTCTTCATTAGCAATTTTTCCAACTGGATCGGGTAAATCCTTGTGTTATCAATTTTCAGCTGTTCATTTACCGCATTTGACTCTGGTAGTGTCACCGTTATTGGCCTTGATGAAAGATCAACTGGA
>JBLHNW010000377.1:0-3852 GCA_047622205.1 Paraglaciecola sp. | reverse complement strand
GTGAATATCAGGTAGCCGATTTACGTAACGTCCAGGCAGGAGATGCATCCCCTGATGGAAAAGGTAATTTGGAAATTAAACGTGGTATTGAAGTAGGCCATATATTCCAGCTGGGTAGCAAGTACTCAGAAGCGATGAAATGCGGAGTATTGGATGAAAACGGCAAAAACAAAGTACTCTCTATGGGCTGTTATGGAATAGGCGTATCACGTATCGTCGCAGCGGCAATTGAACAAAACCATGATAAATATGGAATTATTTGGCCAGAACAGATTGCTCCCTTCAAAATTGCCCTCATTCCTATGAATATGCACAAATCTCCGCGCATTCAGGTGGTTGCAGAAGAAATTTATAGCAAATTATTGGCTGCTGGTGTGGAAGTATTGTTTGATGATAGAAAAGAACGACCAGGCGTAATGTTTAACGACATGGAACTCGTCGGTATTCCTCACACTATTGTTATCGGCGAGCGTAATCTGGACGAAAATAAAGTCGAAGTTAAAAATCGCCGTAGTGGAGAAAAACAACTTATTGAGCTTTCTGAAATAGATACTTTTATTGGCACCTTATAAATCCAAATTAGAGTAGTTGTAAAGCGTCTATATGGCGCTTTTTTTTATGTAAAAAAATATACCTAATAGTTCACTCTCTACTTATGTGCAGATCTAATTAGTGATAATCTCGACACATATTTTGATCGCAGTTGGCGATTTTGCGGAACGAAAACTGAGACTATTATGCAATTAACGTTTTATGGCGTGCGTGGCTCTTGCCCTGCCCCTGGAGCTGAATTTGCCATTTATGGCGGCAACACAGCCTGCGTGCACTTAAAGCTTAACGATGGCACCGATATTATTTTGGACGCTGGAACCGGGATTAAAAACCTCGGCAGAAAGTTGATGACTGAAAATAGCGATATTCATTTACTGTTGACCCACAATCACTGGGATCATATTCAGGGATTCCCCTTTTTTAGTCCCATCTACCAACCCAAACGCAATATTTTTATTACACCCGGCCAAACCACTCTGGAAGAAAATAGCGCTATTCTGGAACAAATGAGCGGCAGTAACTTTCCAGTAGACTACAAGTCACTCCCTTCAAATATTCTGATTGAGCCTCGACCTAAGGAACAAAACAGCTGGAGCATTAACAGCGCCAAAATTTCGCGTTTACCAATGAACCATCCTGGTTGTGGCAGCTCATTTGTAATCGAAGCCGATGGGGCAAAAGTCGCGTACATCACCGACAACGAGTTGTATCCTCCCTATCGAAAAGAAACTGACTTTTTGGAATGGGTTGATTTTGCACAGAATGCTGACATTATTATCCATGACGCCCAATATATGTTATCGGATATGCCAGCCAAATCAGGCTGGGGACATTCAGTTGCTGAAGAGGCAGTCAAATTAGCAATGGCATGCCGGGCCAAAAGAGTTGCGCTTTATAGTCACGACCATTTTAGAACCGACGACGAAATCGCGACCATTGAGAATCATTGTCAGGAAGTGATAGAAATAGTTGAAGCCGACCTCGAGTTGTTTGCAGCGGCAGAAGGCATCAGCATTAAGTTGTAAGTTTAATTACATTCATTAGTAACAGAAGTGATCTGCTTAGATATGTTTGAAAGAAACAACCACGCATTATTACTGTCTGGAGGCGGTGCGAGAGCAGCCTATCAACTAGGCGTACTAAAATCCATCGCTACGTTTTTACCCCGTAATCAAGGGATCCCCTTTCCCATTGTCTGCGGCAATTCAGCAGGAGCAATTAACGCTACAGGGCTTGCCTGCTATGCATCCTGTTACCATCTCGGCATTCGTAAACTGGAGTGGGTTTGGAAGAATTTTAACACCCGCCAGGTTTATGATAGTGGAGTGCGTGACGTTTTTTTCCACCTGCTACGTAATCACCTGCACGGCTACAAATCAGAACAGCATCAAAAAAGTGCGTCTAGCTTATTGAATAACCAACCCCTAAGAACATTGATCAGAAAGACCCTGGATTTTCGTCGTATAGACCAAAATATTTCCCGAGGCTATTTACGAGCCATCACGGTCAATGCTTCAAGTTATACCAGTCATGATTCAATTAGTTTTTACCAAGGACAAAGTGACATTCAACCCTGGAATCGCGAGCAAAGAAGAGGTGTTCCTTGCACCCTTAATTCAGAGCATTTAATGGCTTCTTCGGCGATCCCAATGCTTTTCCCCCCCGTTAAAATGGGTGGTGAATACCTTGGTGACGGCTCGGTTCATCAACTATCGCCACTGAGTCCGGCCATTCACTTGGGTGCGGAAAAAATATTGGTCATTGGTGTAGAGCAACCCGAAAAGGTGTCACGTTTTACCGATATGAAACGTTACCCAAGTAGCATTGCTATTGCGGGGCACTTACTGGATACCATTTTTGCAGATACCTTACGCGCCGATCTTGAACGATTGGACAGGATCAACCAAACCATTGCCCATATGACCTATAAACAACAGCAGCTTACGCACCTAAAAACCATTGATTGTTTGGTAATCAATCCCAGTATCAATTTTAATGAGATTGCCGCAAGACACTACAGTCAGATGCCTTCTGGCATAAAGATATTACTACGAATACTCGGCCTACATGACAAAGCCGATTCAAGTTTATTGAGCTATCTGATATTCGAGAAAGAATTTTGCAAAGAGTTAATTGATTTAGGCTATAAAGATGGCTTGGCGAGACAAGAAGAAGTAAGAGCATTTTTATCCATTTAGCTAGCGCTAATCGAATGGGTAAATAAAAATGGCGCGACTAATTATCATGTCGAGTTAATTTGACAGAATCCGAGCCACAAGTATGCTCTGAGATATGTGACTTTCATCATGTAAATCAGAGCGATAGCTTGAACAACTGTGCGACAGATGGATGGATCTAATTTTAGTCTTCAGCAGCGCCACGTATTTTTAGTTGCATGCCCTTAAGGAAATTTCGCAAGATTTGATCTTTACACTCGCGGTAATGACGATTTTCCGGCTTCCGGAAAAACGCACTGAGTTCGTGTTTGCTAATTTTAAAGCCACTCAGATCCATCATTTCCAGCACATCTTCGGCCTTAAGATTAAGTGCAATTTTAAGCTTATTCAAAATAATGTTGTTGGTTAATCGTCTTTCTACCGGCGCTTCAACACCTTCTCTCTTACCACGTTTTAGATTAATCAAACCATTTAAAAACAAGGCAAATAAAATGTCTAAACATTCTACGAATTCCGGATCATCATCTTTACGCAACCAGGCATGAAGTTGGGTTTGGCTGGCTTCATAATCCGCTTGGGCAAACACCTCCATCATCTGCTTATCACTAAAATCGAAAATATAGCGAACACGGCGCATTACATCATTATTTATCATAGGTTTTCCTAATCGACTGAGACACCAAATCTTTTCGACCGGTGTATTGAATGGCCGCTATGATACGCGTGAAAACCGCAGATAACGATAACAAAGCTCAGTAAATCGTGCCTAACAAGCGAATCAAGCAGATTATTGTGTATCTTTACTCTTAACGCCTAACCATCGCTGCAGCTAGATAACTGTATTTAAAGGATAATCCTTACGGTAAAAGGTAGTGAAGTATTGTCAGCGATAGACTTCGGTGAAGACTGTATCGAACACTTCCAAAATTCTTTGAAATAGCCGAAATCGTAATTCTTACGCTGTTTTATGAAGAAGACTGTATAGGAATGAAGCCGAAACGGCACACCTTAAGTTTTTGGCTTATATACCTATGCCACGACAAGTAATCGCCATTCCGACCACTTGGCTTACATTAGAATCAAACAACCAAGTGTGTCAGTTGTAAAATCTAGATTAAATTAA
>JBLHNW010000376.1:0-3858 GCA_047622205.1 Paraglaciecola sp. | reverse complement strand
AAGTTTCTTCTCGCCCAAGCGGTCTTGCAGAGTATTACGCAAAACATTTGGTTGCTCGTGGATTTCTTTGAGCATGTAGTGACGGTAGCCGCTTTTATCTCCAGCATCATGCTCTACATCAGAATCATGAGCTGGACGCTCAACTGCGTTACCGTTTGCATCATAAACCTTGACGCTGGTGCGAGTAATTTCGGCTACGTCGCCTTCTTCCAAAAACATAAAACGGCGGGTTACGGGTAGTAAGGCCATTTGATCAGAAGCGATAAAGTTTTCGCCTATACCTAAACCAATTACCAGAGGGCTGCCAGAGCGTGCTACGATAATGCGTTCGGGATCCTGTTTATCCATGATAACAGTGCCATAAGCACCATGAAATTTACTGACTGAAAGCTGCACTGCCTCAAGTAAATCGCCACACCTATCCAATTCTAAATGTACTTGATGAGCAATAGTTTCTGTGTCGGTATCTGAGGTAAAGCCATAACCCTGGAGGCTTAGTTCAGTTCGCAGAGCCTTGTAGTTTTCAATAATGCCATTGTGCACCACTGCAATTCGTTCACTGGAAAAATGCGGGTGAGCATTTGCTTCGGTTACACCTCCATGAGTTGCCCAGCGCGTGTGAGCGATGCCGGTTGTTCCTTTGGCGGGATTAGTTTGTAATGCATCCGCTAATTCTTTCACTTTACCGATACGTCTGGTGCGAGTGAGGTTGCCGTCACCATCTAGCAGCGCCACGCCTGCCGAATCATAACCTCGATACTCTAAGCGTTTTAACCCTTCAAGTAGGATCGCTACTACATTACGTTCGGCTATTGCCCCAACTATCCCACACATATTTATGCTCCAGTATTGTTTGTTGTGGCGCAGATAATTTCTACACCATATTTTTCAATTTTTTGTCTAGCTTCAGTACTTATTTGATCATCGGTTACTAAAACCGAAATATCTTCCCATGGTAATTCTACATTGGGAATTCTACGTTGTAACTTTTCAGATTCGGCCATTACAATTACTTGGGACGAAACTTCCGCCATAACTTTGCTGAGTTGAGTTAACTCGTTAAACGTTGTGGTGCCTTTGTCCAAGTCTAACCCCGCAGCACCTAAAAAAGCTTGATCAAAATTATAAGCACGTAAGATTTGTTCTGCCATCTTGCCCTGGAAAGAATGTGACTGCGTGTCCCAGGTACCACCGCTCATTAAAACAGTGGGTTCATTTTCTTGCTCCAATAAATTACTGGCGACATGCAGCGAGTTGGTCATCACTACAAGCCCTAGCTTGTATTTGAGAAGAGGTAGCAAAGCGGAGGTTGTGCTGCCACTGTCGATAATAATGCGATTGTGATCATTTATCAGATCTGCTGCAGCTTTGGCAATGGCTATCTTTTGACTCGAAATATTTTCATTTGAGAACTCAGAAGAGCCTTTGGGCAACAATACTGCACCACCGAATTTGCGTAACAATAAGCCGTTATTCTCTAATTCTGTCAAGTCCTTACGAATCGTCACTTCAGATGTGGAAAATAATTCAGCGAGTTGATCAACCATGACTTCGCCATGGCTATTCAAGCGTTCAATAATGGATCTGCGGCGTTGTTGGGTGTTACGTTTCTGCATAAATGAAACTTATAAGTTACAAAACGAAAGATAGTGTAGATTAAATATTTCGAAAAGCAATAAATAGTTACCTTGAAACTCGTTGGAACGAAATGACTGGGTCACTCCACTGCTGCGTTATCCTCTTCGAAGGAGTGATAGCATTCCTTCAAGAGCGCGCTCTGAATTGCAGCGCCTCAGTTTTTCTTAAGTGTGTGTCCTGAAGCAACTATGGGGACACACATTGATAACATTATAGATGTATCATTATTGCTTTTTCGGACGTTGCCAATTATTTAAGTTTTTTTGCCTACTACGAGCTATTGCCAGTTCATTGTCTGATATTGCTTTAGTAATAACTGAACCAGCGCCAACTGTAGAATGTGCGCCTATTGATACGGGTGCTACCAGAGAACTGTTGGAGCCGATAAATGCACCATCGCCAATAAATGTCTTGGACTTATTTACCCCGTCGTAGTTACAGGTGATGGTCCCTGCACCAATATTGGCTCCCTGACCTACTTCTGTATCTCCCAAATAGGAAAGGTGACTGGCTTTTGATCCTTTACCAAGTATCGTTTTTTTCATTTCGACGAAATTACCCACTTTAGCCCCTTCGTGCATTACAGAGCCGGGACGTAAACGGGCAAAGGGACCAACGATACAGTTTTCGCCAACTAAGGCTTGTTGGACAATTGAATTGGCTTCAATAGTGGCTCCCGCAGCTATTTCACAGTCGATCAGGATGCAATTTGCACCTATTTTAACATTCGCCCCAATAGTTACATGACCTTCGATGATCACATTCACGTCTATGCTGATGTCTTCGCCAACGCTTACTACGCCCCGCAGATCGAAGCGCGCTGGATCAATTAAACTGACGCCTTGCATCATCAAGTTTTCTGCCTGCTCGATTTGAAATGCTCGTTCGATTGTGGCTAATTGCTTGCGATTATTAATGCCCTCAACTTCAACAGCAGAAGTGGGTTGTGCTGCCTTAATCACTTTGCCTTCCTGTGCGGCCATGGCAATCACATCTGTGAGATAAAATTCGCCCTGAGCGTTGTCGCTATTAAGATTGCCTAACCAGCGCTTCAGATCGCTTCCGCCCATGACCATCATGCCGGTATTAATCTCAGTAATTTCTCGTTGTTGTTCTGTGGCGTCTTTATGTTCAACAATCGCTTTGACCTGCTCACCTTCACGGATGATTCGTCCCATGCCTGTTGGGTCGTCTAAATTGACCGTGAGTAGGGCTAGGTCCGCCTGCTGCTTAACGCCTAACAACTGTTCCAGAGTACTCTGTTTTATTAATGGCGCATCACCGACTAAAATTAATACATCTTCGTGGTCTTTAATATTTGGCACCGCCTGCTGCACCGCGTGACCCGTACCTAGTTGTTGGTCTTGTAAGCACCAATTCAGATTGTTGTGTTGTAATGCTTCTTTTAACTGCTCACCGCCGTGACCATAGACTAAATTTACACTACTGGCACCCAATTGATTGACTGTATCAATGATGCGCTGCACCATAGGCTTGGCTCCAATAGGATGTAATACCTTGGGTAAGGTAGACTTCATTCTTGTGCCTTTGCCAGCGGCAAGAATTACAACGGAAAATGACATCGGTTATCCTAACGAGAATTATTTCCAACCATTCTACTTAAGGTGAAGCGACCTGTCAGCAGTCATTGTTTGCTAGGCAGTAAGGTTTAGATACCCAAGTGACTTTAAATACCCTCTGAAACGAGTGTTTTGAGGTAACTTGGATATATAACAAAATTTATCTTTGTCGATTTAGGCTTAAAGTTTTGATATCGTTGAATTTGTTGTTTTGTGCAGAATCCTGATTTAACCGAACTAACAATAATAATATAGAGATGTACTTTGGATTTTAATAAGTCATTTAAGAAATTGGTCTTTTGGTTATTTTTACTGGTGTCGATTACCGCAGGATATGTAGCATATCTTGCTGTCAGTAACATCGTTGGTGAACAACACCGTCTGCAAAATGAATCCATATCCCCCGTCTTTTCTCTGGTTGATAGAGAAATATTAAAACCCCTATATATCTCAGAAATACTCGCAAATAGTGAAATGTTCAATCATTTGATAGAGCCGGCCGAACCGGATAACAATGCTATTTACGATCATCTTGAGAGATTAGAGAAAAAATTTAATTTAGAGTTTTTTATTGCCAGTGAAAAACATCGTCGACAATATTTTTCTAAGCGTTCAAGTATTGAATTAGTCGAAGGAGAGA
>JBLHNW010000375.1:0-3867 GCA_047622205.1 Paraglaciecola sp. | reverse complement strand
GTGGAGACTATCCACCGGATTTGATTCTGGACCTGCATGGTTATAAACGCGAAGAAGCAAAACTGGAAATCGCTGCGTTAATTCAAGCTGCGCAAAAACACCATGCTCACTGTGTATGTATCGTCCATGGGATCGGCACACATGTTCTAAAAAAATCAATACCGAATTGGTTGGTACAACACCCTTTGGTACTAGGATTTCATCAAGCACCTTTAGAATGGGGCGGCAAAGGTGCGTTATTAGTATTGATAGACTTACCGCAAATTAATAACAAGTACTAAGATTACGATATACACCCATATGGGTGACGCAAAAAAGAGACATAAACTTAAGCCGATTGACATATACAGGCAAAATAAATCCCTATCCATCTGATTTTTATAGCATATATTAGTTGGAACAATAAATGCTATGTGCCTTATTAAACAAAGCAAATAAGGCAATAACTATGTTTGTAGCAGATACTCTGCATTGTTCTACTATAGATGGTCAAGAAATGTCGATTGGCAAACAGAGTGAAGATCTTTGCCAGAATGGCTTCAACAGAATTGTGAGCTTTGGTTATGCCGAAAACGATCAGCATAACTTACCCAGAAGTCGAAGCAGTAAAAATATCAGTGTATTGGGTCTCGGCCATATGGGCACAGTAAGTGCGATAGGCTTTGCTGCTTTAGGACATAAGGTTATTGGAATTGATCATGATCAACGTAAGGTCAATGCTCTCAATCAGGGACGAACAAATTCCAAGGAAAGTGGATTACAACAATTATTAACCCGAGTGGCTCGGTTTAATAATTTAGTTGCTACGGGTGATTCTTTTAATGCAATTCGTCGTACCGATGTAACTTTAATCTGCATAGGTAATTCTGTTGATAACAATGACGAACTCGACTCTGTAGCCTTAATGACTGCTTGTGAACAACTCGGAGCCATAATCAAAAACAAGTCGAGTTTTCATATATTTGTATGGTGCCACTCTATTTCAAGAAAAATATCACTCCAGACGATGATCGCTAAGATCGAAAATAACGCACTAAAAAAAGCGGGTAAAGACTTTGGATTTTGCACGGTTCAACGTGCACTAAGGAAACACCAGGCGATTGAAGACTTCTATCATCCCAAGCTGCTGACAATAGGGTCGTTTGAGAAAAAGAGTGCTGATTTATGCAGTGAAATTTTTGATGGTTTCGAAACGAAAGTGCGTCACATCAAGTTGTAATAAAATTTCAAGGCACTGGTATTATAAAAATAAAACCTACTCAAGAAAAATTAGAGCTAAATTGTAAATGTCATAATATAGATAATCCACCAGCATTGAAGTCCTTTATCTGCATGAATGATCTTTCCATGTTGAGTTAAAAGTCGCACATATCACAAATGAAACCGTACATTTAATTCAACTAAAAGCAATTGTTCTGATTGTTTCAAAAGGCAAAACATAAACTGACGCACGCCCAAGAATCCCGCATTCAAGACCTCCCACTAATATTAATCCGTTGCTCAGAAGACATAAATTTCTATAAATTAAATCATTAGAAAATACTGATAAGTGAAAACAAATTAAGAATGTGCCATTCTGGAGACAATCCTACTTATCACATGAAATAAATATTAACTATGACCGTACAAACCACTGCCAGTATTTTGTTTGTTGATGATGAAATAGATATCCTACGTGCCTTAAAGCGTTTGGTTCACGACATGAATTTGGAGGTATATACTGCAAGTACGGCAGAAGAAGGCCTGAATATCATTCAAAAAAACCACATTGACATTGTTATTTCAGATAAAAACATGCCGGGCATGAACGGTAACGAATTCTTACAGAAAGTTGCCGAAGAATGGCCAGACACCATAAGAATTATGTTAACAGCCTACACAGAATTGAATGACATAATAACAGCAGTAAACTCCGGAAAAATATGGGGTTATATGAAAAAGCCCTGGGACAACAAAGAGTTAAAAATCAGCATTCAACAGGCCCTAAATTACCGGGAAGTGCTCGCCGAAATAAGCTTGCTACGCCATACCCTTGAGCATATTCAAGCAAAGCGTAAACGTAACTTTATGCGCTTCATCGGTCAATCTACCGCCATGCAATTTGTATACAATGCCATCGAGCGCTGTGCAGTAAGTCACGCATCTGTATTCATTACTGGGCCGAGTGGCGCAGGAAAAGAACTCGCTGCTGATGCTATCCATAAGTTGAGTCCACGAAAAGATCAGCCCCTAATATGCCTTAATTGTGCTGCTATACCTCAGGAATTAATGGAGTCTGAAATATTTGGTCATATAAAAGGAGCATTTTCTGGTGCGGTATCAAATCGAGATGGAGCAGCGACCCTTGCTGATGGAGGCACATTATTTTTGGATGAATTGGGTGAGATGGATATAGCTTTGCAAGCCAAAATTCTCCGATTTATTCAAACCGGTACCTTTCAAAAGGTTGGTAGTAGCAAAACCGAAAAGGTTGATATACGATTTATTAGTGCCACCAACAGAGAGCCTATTCAGGCAATCTCTGACGGACATCTGCGAGAAGATCTATACTACAGACTAAATGTTATTTCGATTAATCTGCCACCTTTGTGCGAAAGAGAGAATGATCCCAGCCAAATTGCCCAATACTTTTTAAATCGTTTTAGTGACCTTGAGAACAAAGTATTCGTTGGAATGTCATCGGATGCAGAAAAGCTGATCAATCATTATATTTGGCCAGGCAACGTCAGACAGCTTGAAAATACTATCCATAGTGCCGTCGTAATGTCGGACGGACCACTGTTGACTGAGCAAAACCTAGCCCTACAGTTGCAATTAAATGAGCAACAAGTCAACCAATTGACTAATAAAAAGCGTCTGTCAGATGCGCAAGCATCAGCATCACAATATTCAGATCTTGGTCCCAATCAGGAACTCAATAAATTCACAGAAGTTCGAAGTTTAGCGGCAGTTGAAAAAGCGGCAATTGAACACGCTATTAACGCATGTAATGATAATGTCGTCAAAGCCGCCAGCTTACTTGAAGTCAGTCCTTCTACCCTGTACCGCAAAATGCAACAGTGGCAAGAATAAAGTTAAGCTTTCTCACCCGCCTGCCTTAGATTTATCTTTTTGCTATTTTTCGCTATTTGCAAATTCTGACATTTTTGCATATAGCGAAAAACTCAAATATTCCGCTCAACAATAAAAATAAATAGTTAAATTTCAACAAGTTAAAATTCTTACATGTTTGGAACGCTTCTTGAATTACTTCCTGTAATTCTATCACCTGAGTGAAACATGTGAAGTTCCTAACAATGCAATTTGAAAATAGACGCTTGCTAAGTAACACCACTTGGTTATTGGTAACAGAAATCGCGGCCAAAGTCTCAAGAATAATGGTTATCTTTGCATTGGCGGCTCATCTGAGCGCTATTGAGTATGGTACCGTTATGCTCGCATTGGCATGCCATGAAGTGCTTAAACTCATGTTGCGCTCTGGTGCCGGCACACAAATAATCCAATGCTCTGAAGCTAACCTTAAGCAATACGCTAAAAATGGCAGCATATTACAATGGCTGGTGTGTGTGTTGCTAGCCGGCATTCAGAGTGCACTAGCCATACCCGTAGGCGATTTTTATAATAATCCTGAGGTGACCCAACTACTAGCATCAATGGCTGGCGTGTACTTACTATATCCACTGGTAAGTGTGAAAGTCTTTTTAATTCAACGGGCTAGCAACATGCGTTTTTATAGCCTTAGAAATGCTGGATGTATTTTTGCAGAGAACCTGACCATTGCTGTATTTGTTATCTTCGATTTTGGCATTATGTCTGTTGTTTATGGCAAATGGGTATTTGCAATCTTGTGGGTATGCCTATTTTTCT
>JBLHNW010000374.1:0-3923 GCA_047622205.1 Paraglaciecola sp. | reverse complement strand
GGGCTTCCCAGGCTTTTTAGGGCAACGCGAATTTGGTGGGTCTTACCTGTGTAGGGTTTTAATAAGAATAGCCGAATGCCGGGAAGTAAACTGCAACTTAAAAATTGCGTGATAGCCGGACTGGATGCGTCTTGGGTAAGCATCCACTTGCCGTCTCTTACTTTTTTCATGTTGCCGACTACCGTTCCCTGTTTCTTTTTAGGCTTTTGCTTACTTAGGGCAAGGTAATACTTCTCGATCTGACGGTTTGCGAAGATCCGACCAAATTCAGCTGCGGCATTAGAATTTTTTGCCAAAATTAATAAGCCAGATGTGATCTTGTCCAGTCGATGCACTAACCACAATTTATCTAGACCCAATTGTTGGCATATTAGGGGCAATATTCCGCTTTGCTCTGCTTCATTTTGCACGGAAATTCCGGCTGGTTTGTCAATAACTACAAATTCAGGGTGATCAAAAACGATATCAATGGTCATTATTAATAGTCGCTATTTGAGTAAACTAATTGCTTTTTCATAATCCAAATCATTAATCGAAACCTGTAATTGTTGCAATGTATCAGCTTGCATAGAGAGGTCGCTTATTAATAAAGAGAGTTTATTGTGGGTGATAAATTCATTGCGTTTTAACGCTGTTAAAAGATATTGGCGAGCGCTAGTGTCCGCATCATTGGAGCCCATTGGAGCGACTTCCTGCACCACAGGTGCTTCATCATTACTGCTAGTATACTGTCTGATTTGTTCCACAGTAGCGTTCATAACGTCAATCAAGTTTGAGCAATCTGCTTCAGGCATCATTTGTTGGCGTAATACATCCTCAAACTCGCGGCAAGTCTGGTGTAGGACTTTCATTCCAAGGTTGCCACTGACACCTTTTACGCTGTGCACATCTTGCTTGGCTAATGTGTAATCGTTAGTACTGGCGTAACTAAGTAGCTTCTCTGTAAATGATGCATACTGTTCGCAAAATCGATCCAACATTTTAACCAGTAAAACCCGATTTCCATTAAATTGGTTTAAGGCGAATTCAACATCAAATGTTAACTGTTCTTCATTAGCCAAGTTGTTTCCTTTACATAATTACTTTGTAAAATACCCACATCCGATCAATTTGCGTTTGATATAAAACGTTTATATTTAAGAACGATATTTATAACAAACCTTCATCAAAATG
Organism: Paraglaciecola sp.; assembly: GCA_047622205.1. Taxonomy (GTDB): domain Bacteria; phylum Pseudomonadota; class Gammaproteobacteria; order Enterobacterales; family Alteromonadaceae; genus Paraglaciecola. The sequence continues at coordinate 2,750 of JBLHNW010000374.1, read as the reverse complement.
TATATTTAATACCAATGCATCCTAACAATTGCTCACTCAACGAGATCTAAAGACAGCTAATTAAGGTATTTGAATGAAGGAATAGTGGTTCTATTTTGAGCTCATGCAACCCACAGTCGCTGTCCTTAAACTTCCCCCGAAGGTTCTGAAACGCGGATTGTGAGGCAGCATGAGTATATCTAGTTACTTTAATGCAAATCAGAAGGTAGACTTACGGCAGATTATTCTTCATTGGATTAGCTTTACGTGCTCAACAAAACCCTTACTCTAGCTGCTTTTACGGCGATACTTACGGCTTGTCAGCCGACTCCATATATACCTGAAAACACCTCAACCTTTACTATCGAAGGGGTGAAATATGTATCGAGTAATGAAGCTAAGCCTGCTCATGTTACGATTCCTTACAAAAAATACCAGCTTAACAACGGCCTCACCATAGTGTTGCACGAAGACCATTCAGATCCATTGGTGCACGTGGACGTGACCTACCATGTGGGCTCCGCAAGAGAAGAGTTAGGTAAGTCTGGATTTGCCCATTTTTTTGAGCATATGATGTTTCAAGGCTCTCAAAATGTAGCTGACGAAGAACACATCAAAATAATTACCGAAGCTGGTGGCACTATGAATGGCTCAACTAATACAGATCGGACTAATTATTATGAAACGGTGCCTGCCAATCAGCTGGAAAAAATGCTTTGGCTGGAAGCCGACAGAATGGGTTTCCTACTCGATTCAGTGACTCAGGAAAAATTTGAGATTCAGCGTGAAACCGTAAAAAACGAGCGAGCGCAGAATTTTGACAGCCAGCCATATGGCTTGCGTAGTGAGCGAAATTCTCAGACGCTATACCCCGTTGGGCACCCTTATTCATGGTCAACAATTGGCTACGTCGAAGATCTTAACCGTGTCGATGTCAATGATTTAAAGGCTTTCTTTAAGCGTTGGTATGGGCCAAACAATGCCGTAATTACTATCGGCGGTGATATAGATCCTAAGCAGGTACTTACATGGGCCAATAAGTATTTCGGTCCTATACCTACCGGCCCAATCGTTGTTAATGCAGACAAAAAACCTGTGACCTTGACCGAAGATCGGTATGTCACTCTGGAAGACGAAGTACATTTGCCCTTGCTGCAGGTTACTTATCCAACTGCCTATGTGCGTCACGCTGATGAGGCACCCCTGGACGTGCTGTCAAATATTCTGGGCGGTGGTAAAACGTCATTGTTCTATAAAAACATGGTGAAAAATGGTGATGCAGTTCAAGCTTCGGTGTCGCATCCGTGCCGGGAGCTAGCCTGTGAGTTTCAGTTAATGGCATTAGCTAATCCTGCAAAAAAAACCAATCTAGCCGATATTCTGCTGCGTTTCGAACAAACGCTTAAAGAGTTTGAACAACGAGGAGTCAATGAGGACGACTTGAATCGCACCAAAGCAAGCATTGAGTCATCCACTATTTTTGGATTACAGAGTGTATCCGCCAAGGTTTCAACGCTCGCATACAATCAAACCTATAATAATCGACCAGATATGGTTCAGTATGATCTCGACAGGTACAACGCGGTTACATCTCAAGATGTGATGCGTGTGTTTCAAACGTATATCAAAGACAAGCCAAAAATTGTCTTGAGTATCGTGCCTAAGGGACAAGTTTCATTAGCGGCTAAGACGGCTAATTTTAATACCCCCGTTAGAGAGTTTTCAGCTGGTTTGCCACTTCAAGAAACAACTGTTGAAGTGACAATTAAAGATGATTTTGATCGCAGTATTCAGCCAAAATCCGGCCCTCTTCCGCAAATAGAACTCCCTGATTTTTATCAAACAACTTATCCCAATGGCATCGATTTTATTAGCCTGCAAACAGATGAAACCCCTACAGTGACATTCAATTTCAGTATGGAAGGCGGACCGTTGTTGGATCCAATTGAAAAAGCCGGATTGGCCTCAATGACTGCTCAAATGATGAATGAATCTACCTTGCATATGGGCAACGAAGAAATGGCTAATCAATTAGCCCTGCTTGGCAGTAGTATTCACTTTGCATCGAGAGGACGATATACATCATTAAACGTTAGTAGTTTGAGTAAAAATTTAGATAAGACACTGGAGTTGGTCAAACAAAAGCTTTTTTCTCCAGCCTTCCTACCTGCGGATTTTGACCGCCTGCAACAACGTATCGCTCAGTCCTTACAGCAACAAGTTAAGAACCCGTCTGTATTGGCTTCGCGGGCAGTCAGCAAATTGCTTTTTGGAGAGAAGAACCGTGTCAGTTTGCCTGATTCAGGCACTTTGCAAAGTATGCAAAGTATTACCCTGGAAGATATAAAGGCCTTTTATCAAAATTATTATTCACCCAGTCAGGCAAATTTGGTGATAGTGGGTAATATTGGACAACTTGAAGCACAAAAGAAACTTAGTTTTCTTAATGAATGGCAAGGAAAAGACTATGAAATTGCTCAATATGTGGACTTTCCAGCGTTTACAGAAAAGGCAATTTTCCTGGTTGATCAGCCGGGTGCTGCACAGTCGCTGGTAAGGTTAGTAAAACCTGGATTGCGTTATGATGCTACGGGTAGACAATTCAGAACTAAGTTAATGAATCTTACTTTTGGTGGCATGTTCAATAGCCGGATTAACCTAAATTTGCGCGAAGATAAAGGTTACACTTACGGAGCGTCAAGTAGCTTTATAGGCGGTAAAACTCTGGGATGGTTTCAGGCCGGAGCTGACTTAAAACAAGAGAATACAGC
>JBLHNW010000373.1:0-3947 GCA_047622205.1 Paraglaciecola sp. | reverse complement strand
GCATGAATCAGGCCATGTTTTTTATAATTAATAATTTCAATGAGTTAAAAAAACGAAAATTTCACGAAAATTACTTTTGTAAAAATTACTGACAGCAGCGTCGCTAGCATGGGTCAATTTAATGCCCGTCTGCTTAGGCGTGATATTATGCTATGCCGCACACATTTGTGGCCTATCAACTATATTGCTATGTCATCACAGATAGTAGACCAAACAACTGCACCGATACTCGCGGAACCTTCGGGTTAACTAATGCCCTATGTCGCTAGTACAGTGATCGCTACACCTGCCAATCAATCTCATTGAGGCCTTGTTTATGGAGTAATTGATTAGTCTTAGAAAAATGCCCGCAACCTAAAAACCCTCGATAGGCTGACAATGGTGACGGGTGAGGGGCTCGCAGAACATGATGGATTTGCCCATCAATCAGCTGTCCCTTACGTTGCGCGTGACTGCCCCAGAGCAAAAATATCAGGCCCTGACGACGCTGGCTAAGTTGTTGAACTACTTTATCAGTGAATTGCTCCCAGCCGATTTTGCAATGGGAATGAGCGTTACCCTGCTCGACCGTCAATACCGTATTCAACAACAACACACCCTGCTCTGCCCAAGCTTGCAAATTACCCTGCTTTGGAATAACAAAACCCGGAATGTCATCAGCTAGTTCTTTGAACATATTGGCAAGAGACGGCGGAGGTTTAATCCCCAGTTGTACCGAAAAACTTAGGCCATGGGCTTGATTGGGACCGTGATAGGGGTCTTGTCCCAAAATAACCACTTTAACCTCGTCAAATGGAGTGTTTTCAAAAGCATTAAACACATCCTCTTGAAGTGGATAAACAATCTTGCCTGCAGCACGTTGTTGATCAACGTGATGCATTATTTTTTTAAAATAAGACTGTTTTTTTTCTTCGCCTAAGACATCTGTCCAGCTCGGCATAGCTAACGATTACCCAAGTAAAGCGAAGAGGTGTTTTTTCAAGTGCTGATAATCATTGGGCAATTCAACCGAAAGGCCTTCTTTACCTGCACAGTCAGCCAATGGTTGAGGCAAGCTGATTGGCTGTCCAAGCACGTTTTCAACTGTTTCTCTGAATTTTGCCGGATGAGCAGTCCCTAAAAAAATCCCCGTTTGCCCTGTTTCAAGCTTTCGTGACAAGGCTTTGTAGGCAATCGCAGCATGTGGCTCGCTAACGTAACCCAGTTGTGCCAATTGACGCATTGCGACTTGGGTATATTCTTCATCTACCGCATCACCTGAAACAATAGATTTATCCACATAAGCCTGCTCAATCATGGCTTCAACACGCGGCCAGTTGTTTGGCTGACTAACGTCCATCGCGTTTGACAGCGTAGCTACGGTGTCTTTGGGTGCCCATTCGCCAGTTTTCAAATACCGGGGCACCGTGTCGTTCGAGTTTGTTGCTGCGATAAAGTGCTTGACCGGCAAACCCATTATTTTAGCAATCAATCCGGCAGTTAAATTGCCAAAGTTGCCGCTTGGAACTGAGATAATCAACTCTTTTCGCTGCTCTTTGGTAAGTTGCGATACCGCTTCAAAGTAATAGCAGACCTGTGCAACTAAACGACTAATATTGATAGAGTTTGCAGAGTTTAGATGTAAACCTTCACGCACATCTTGATCATCAAATGCGCTCTTAACTAGCTGCTGACAAGCATCAAAATCGTCTTCGATAGACACGGTATGAATGTTGTCACCCAGGGTGGTAAACAGCTTTTCCTGTAATTGACTGATTTTTCCTTTCGGAAAAAGAATGACCACATCTATGTTATCTAAGCCGTGAAAAGCATGGGCTACTGCCGCTCCCGTATCACCAGATGTTGCGGTTAGTATGGTGATTTTTTCCCCTTGGGCAATTTCAGTTAAACATTGGGCCATAAAACGACCACCAAAATCTTTAAAAGCCAAGGTCGGGCCATGAAAAAGCTCCAGGCTGTATATATTATCTGCTACCGGCACTAAGGGCGCAGAAAATTCGAATGCCCTTTCAACAATTCCTGCCAGGCGATCTCGGGGAATTTCATCGCCAATTAGTTGGTTAAGAATTTCTATTGAACGCTCGACGAATGGCATCGCCAAAATAGCTTCAATATCATCGAATTGGGGCAAACTTGTTGGGAAATATAAGCCCTGATTCTTACCTAAACCTTTTTTGACCGCCTGTGTAAAACTGACTCTGTCGGTTGAATCTTTTAAATTAACGAGTTCCACTTATTAACTACCTTTAATTTGGTTATTCGCTGACAATATAACGCGTGATTTTTCACAACGATGATACTGCTAGCTTACTACAGCTCCACGCTTGTCGAGCTGACATATATGGCTAAAGCCACTGTCATTTTGAATATAATGCTGGTTCAACCACTGGTTAATGCTTTCTGCCTGACTCAATTCATTGCAAACAGCGAACACCGTTGGACCAGAACCTGAAATACCAAAGGCTAACGCACCGTTTTTCTCAGCATACAGACGCGATTCATCAAAATACGGCAACAACGATTTACGATACGGTTCGGCAATCACATCTGTCATCATAGCTGCCGCCAATTTTTCATCCTTACGATGCAGGGCATCAACAAATACTGCTAGTTGGCGACCAAACTTGATAGTTTCCAGTATCGAAACCTGTTTCGGCAATATGTTTCTGGCTGCCGCAGTGGACACATTAATACCGGAATAACACATCACCCAGTACCAATTATCAAAAATCGGCAGTGATTGTGCGACATTATCCTGATGTTCCACCATCAGAGTCATACCGCCTAGAAAACAAGGGGCAACATTATCATAATGTACGCTACCGCTAATTTGCCCTTCAAGTTCGCCCATCATTAATAACAACTGGTTGTCACTAAAAGGCTTGTCTCCCATCGAACCGACATCAAGCACTTTGGCATAGAATTCGTTTAAACCATGCAATGCTGCAACAATTGAACTGGCACTTGAGCCCAATCCGCTGCCAATTGGCAAATTTTTGTGTAATGTCATACTTACTGCTGGCAAAGCAATTGACTTGCCATATCTCGCCCTTAGCACATCGATAAAATGTCGATAACACTGGCTTATAATATTGCTGTCAGGATCCGTCGGCAATTTATCCGCAAACTCACCTAAGACCTGCAGACTAAATGTTTCTGCCTGACGAAGTTCAACTTGATCACCCAGTAAACTACCATCAATCGGCTTTAATGCTGCACCAAGTAAATCAAAACCCAAACTCACGTTACCGATTGATGCAGGGGCGTAGGCGGTTAATACCGTATCTTCTATTTCATTTGTCGTAGTCATTAAAAATCTTGCTTCCATGGCATTGTACGTAATATGTCTGCAAATACGCCTGCTGCGGTGACAGCGGCCCCTGCTCCATATCCTCTTATTACATAAGGGATTGGTTGATAATAATGGCTATGTATTGCCAATGCATTTTCGCCATCTTTTATCGCATTTAAAGGGTGATCTTTACCCACTGACTGAACGGAAACAACGCATTGCCCTTTGCTGATAGAGCCAACGTAACGAAGTACTTTACCTTGTTGTTTGGCAGCCTCCACTTTTTCTGTAAAGTGTGCATCAATCCCAGGGAGATTGGCCATAAACTCATCTATGCTGCCGCTGGCATCAAAAAATCCGGGTAGTACCGATTCAATTTTGATATCACTTAATTCCAGCTGAAGATTGGCTTCTCGGGCCATAATGAGCAATTTGCGCGCGACATCCATGCCACTTAAATCATCTCGTGGATCTGGCTCTGTAAAGCCATTTTTCTTGGCTATTTCAGTTGCTTCAGACAAACTCAATCCTTCATCTAACTTACCAAAAATGAAGGACATTGAACCCGATAATATTCCTTCAAAACGAACTAATTCGTCTCCGGCATAAATCAGCTTCTGCAGATTATCGATGACCGGCAAACCGGCTCCAACTG
>JBLHNW010000372.1:0-3982 GCA_047622205.1 Paraglaciecola sp. | reverse complement strand
ATGCTCCGAGTGATAGTTTTACCGACAAGTTGCTGGTAATGCATGTCAGACAATGTAATAAAAACCAGATTTTGGTGCCCTTTCATGTTGGTGCAGATTCATCCAGAACCTGGGTAATTACTAAAACTGGTGCCGGGCTGTCATTAAAACATGATCATCGCCATCAGGATGGTACTGAAGACGAACTGACACAATATGGCGGCCACACAATTGATGCAGGCTGGCCGCAAGTCCAATCTTTTCCTGCTGACGCTTATACAAAGCAACTGTTTGTTGATAGTCAAATACCACAGTCCATTGGCAATACCTGGCAATTTTTTATCTACCCGGACAAATTTTCCTATCGTCTGGTGCGTCAGGGTAGAGAGTTCAGAGTAGATTTTGACCTCACTAAACCTATTAGCCCTCCTGCCCCTCCCTGGGGATATCATGACTGATAAATTCAGATGCTTTCGCTCTATAATCCGTACTTTCAAATGAGTGTATTTCCTAACTAATTAGTCATTTTCAATTTTGCAAAAGTACCTGAAGTTCAATTGAAGCAGGTAACCCCTGCTTCATCTTGTAGCCTTTTCAAGTTAGTGCATCAATAACTGTTAGTAGCCTTTTATACGCATTATAAGTAGTTAAGCGTGAATCGTTAAACCATATCAATTGATTGCCATCAATCCTCAAAACAATAAATTGAGTGAATCTTTCAGTCGACTTGATCCGCATCAATAAGCCAACTGTTTGGCCCTGTCTTTTAAAATTAATGCGCCTATTGTGTTAACAAAGAAATGTTGAAAAAGAGGCCTTAAGATGATCAAATCACTATTCCTTCTGAGCACATTATTTTTAGTTGTTATTATGGTTGCTTGTGACTCTGGGCCAGACTCACCAAAAGGATTCAGCCTGCCCAAGGGGGACGCGGTTAAGGGTGAAAAAGTATTTATGAATTACAAGTGTTTGAGCTGCCATAAACTAGACGGATTCGACTACGACTCAATCAATAAAGAAATGGAACCAGCGATTCCATTGGGTGGCCTGAAAACTCAGGTTAAAACCTATGCAGATTTGGTCACGTCAGTGATTAATCCCTCTCACAAAATCGCCCGCAACTATAAGCTACAAGTTGCTCAAGCAGACGGGATATCAAAAATGCCTGCCTTTAATGACGTCATGACAGTGACTGAGTTAGTCGATGTGGTAACGTTTTTACAAGGGAAATATGAAGTGGCGCCATATGAATATACTCATTATGGCCAATATAAAATGCGATAATGATTAAGTGTCAATTTACTTAGTTGATACTGAGTTATTACTTTAAGGTACTAATTGCGCGCCACATTATTAGCGTCATTAAAAATCAAACGCAAGTGACTGATAAAAAATTCCCCGGAATATTTGTCAGTCGTTGCAGTTCTAATAAAATAATTTAGAAGCTAAGTTATACTGTTTATTCCAACTAAAACCTGATGTACCCAAAGATAAGAGACAGCTAACTGTGACCGATAAAAAACTTATGTTAATTTTAAAAATCTGCATTACTCTCGGTATCTGTCTGATTTTACTGGGTGTCTATTTTCACAACTTTAGTCCTACGATAGATGAAATGGGTGTTAACGGGATCATTATCAGTGCTGTGTGTATTGCCATTGGAATGATTTTATCCCTGCCCACAAAAATGTATCTGACATTTATATTGGTCAAACGCGAATCTGAAAAGAAACAGAAACATTAGGTACCTATTAAATCAGTTTTTATTATCGGCAGCTTCCGATCCTTTGTCAGCCTGCACTTTTTCTAATGCCGCCAATTCAAGTTCATTGGCAGATTCGCGAATGTAACGACAAAACACTTCAATATCCGGCATGATCTTTTCGCAGCTCGTCGGGCTAAGAGTTAGATTGCCGTTGTAACTAAGTACAGGAATAATCAGACCCGCACCATCATAGATGGGCCCTGTGCCCATAGTATAAATCAGTTTATGGCCTGCCAAATATAGCGGTATTTGTGGGCCTGGCACATTGGTTATGATTAAATTAAAAGGCGGTTTTATCCGCTTGGCGAGTATCCCAAGAGAATAAAGTTGGGTGGCAATACTAGCCAAACCAAAGGGCACAAGCTCGGCATAAGCCATCAAACTTTTTGCCGCGACCACATCCTGATATAGCTTGCCAATCAAGGTATTGATATGAATTTTTTGCAAACGCATAAGCGGCTCTTCGATGTTTGTCGCAAGTTGAATAAACATCGCGGATACTTGATTTCCGAGGGTATCGTTATGGTGATCTTTTGCGCGGATAGATACGGGTACCATGGCGACCAGTGGCTCTTCAGGTAAATCATTTTTTTCTAACAGGTAACGTCGCAATGCGCCAGCGCAAATAGCTAATACAACGTCGTTTATGGTTGCCCCCTCTACCGCTTTGCGTATGGCTTTAACCCGTGTTAAATCGAGTATTGCCGAATCCCACTTCCGTTCAACCTCCACGATGTCGTTAAGATGGGTACGGGGAGCACTGAAAGGTAACGTTGGCATGTTAATGTATTGCATTTGCTTAAGATAACCCGCCTTAAACGTTGCTTTGCCCGTCTCCCATAACAAGCCCGGTAACTTTGTAGGCCGAAAAATAACGTTAGCAACACCCTTAGTCATTAATTCGAACCAGCCAGGTATCCTGTCGATGGATTTTGTTAGAGGGGCTGAAACGTGCCTGATCTCGGGTGACAGATCGAATAACATTGATATTAACTCTAGGCCTGCTTTGCCATCAAATGCTGCATGATGGACTTTACAGAGTAAAGCTACGGATCCTTTAGGCACCTGAGGAATACCATCCACGCCTTCAACAAAAATAAATTCCCATAAAGGTCTTTCTCGGCTTAATTGTTTAGAGAACTCTTGAGATGCAAGATACCTAAGTTCTTTCCAGTCGCCGGGTTGCGGCAATGCGCTACGAATAAGATGCATGCTTAAATCAAAATTAGGGTCTTGTACCCAGTGCGGACGATCAATATTTAGAGGAACAAAAACCAGCTTTTGTCTTAGTCTTTCAACTCCATGCAAGCGCTCCTTAAAGTACGCCTTAAAATCATCAAAGGTCAACGAGCCTTCAATGATGGCAATATGGCCAATGTGCATAGGCATCTTGGCCGACTCTAAATATAAGAATGACGCATCTAAACCTGACAACTCTTCCATTAAAAATCTCACGTACTTTTTATAGGTTAATATTCGAGTAAAAACATGAGGCCAGCGAAGTCGATCACCTTTTCTAGCAGCCCTATTTATTTAGCCTCGTCTACCATCTGGATGATCTTACTTTCAACTTGTTCAGAAATAGTCACAAGGGCTGGATTGTCAGATAACGTCGAGAGCGTATTCCCAGGTTTGATAAGTCCAATTTTGGTTTTACCATCGTCGGTATAAACCGATATCCGACACGGCAACGCCATGTTTAATCCCATATCGGCAGCCACAACGTTAGCTGCTTGCTGTGGGTTGCACACTTCGAAATTTTGCATTTTTGTTGGAATGTGATCCCCTTAGAACACACAGGTTTACCCAAATCATAAATATACAATACGCTGAATTTGTATCACCTAGCCTAAATTTCAAGACTTATGTATGCCTGTTAAAATGATTTGTCAGTTGCAACTATTTAGTACATTACTTACCTCGATATTGCGCTAGGATTTCACTTTCCAGCTACCATCTGCCTGGCGGCAAGCCGTCCCATAAATTTGTTCGGTTTTACCCCCAATGGTGGCATCAACAGTATACTCCCGGCACGGTGCGTTATTTACGTCGTACGTGCGTGTGGGCACTACCCTGTATCGGTACCCCGTATCTGGGTTGCGCCAGCTTGTCCCTACTCCAGTACGTACAGTTTCCAATGAACGGGCAACATTGAGTTGATCGGCTTTATCCATTGTACGACCTACATTGCCACCAATAGTTGTACCTATCATAGTACCAATTACCGTCGCGGCCGTT
>JBLHNW010000371.1:0-3995 GCA_047622205.1 Paraglaciecola sp. | reverse complement strand
TACTACACTGCCGGATTTGCTGTCTCAGGTATAACCCTTGTAGATAATTTACCGATAAAACAGTCTGAGCTAAAGAAACGTATCAAAGAAAAACTACCTAGTTTTGCCAGAGCGCGACCATCGTTTCAGTGGGATCAAGGCAACGGTGGAGGCTTACAAATGACACTCCTGGGTGATTCCTCGGAAAGCCTAAATTTGATTGCAGCACAAATTGTCCCGGTAATTGCCAATATTGATGGACTAACCGACGTCAAGACTGACAGTAATAGTCAAAAGCAAGAACTTAGAGTGATAATTGACCGTCAAAAAGCCTTTCGTTTTGGGTTAAATACCAGCGATATTGCCAGTGTTATTTCAACGGCATTAAGAGGTACTAATTTACGTACTTTTAGACACAGCGAAACAGGTGAAGTGGGGATCCGCTTAATGTTCGATGACTCCTTACAAGAATCTGTCGAACAACTAAAAAACCTTACAATCAAACGTAATGAGCTACAAAACGTTACCCTCGACATGGTCGCTGAAATGACAGTAGAGCCGCGTTTATCAGAAATCAACCGCAGCTATCGACAAACCTCTATTACCATTGGCGCAAATATGGATGACGATTTCACCCTCGAGCAAGCTCAGGAAGGTATTAAGAGTGTCATGGAATTTATTGAATTGCCGGTTGGTTACAGTTGGACATTTGATGGCAGTATTCGCCGTCAAAATAAAAATGAATCTGTTATGCAAACCAACATGTTGTTAGCGGTATGCATGATTTATATAGTTATGGCAGCGTTGTTCGAATCTTTATTGCTACCCACAGCCGTTATTACCTCTCTACTGTTTTCCATGACGGGGGTATTTTGGGCCCTATTCGCCGCTGGTATGTCGATGTCGATAATGAGCATGATTGGAATGTTAATTTTAATGGGTATTGTGGTGAACAACGGCATTGTGTTGGTTGACCGAATAAATCAACTGGTAAATGACGGATATGCCGTACAAAAAGCGATTATTGAAGCCTGTTTGACGCGTGTCAGGCCAATATTAATGACCGTAGCTACGACTGTATTGGGCTTAGTTCCATTGGCGCTGGGAAACACTCAGATTGGCGGCGATGGCCCTCCCTACTCTCCTATGGCAATATCAATAATCGGGGGATTAATTTTTTCCACTTTAACTAGCTTGGTACTTGTTCCCCTGGCCTATTTGTTATTGTTAAAACTACGAGCTAAAACAATGGTAATGATCGCCAATAGTAAATTAATGGTGACAAGGGTAATCAAACTCTAATATTTTATAAAAAGAAGTAAAACTAATCATAGTTTACTTCTTTTATTAATCCGCTACTTTCTCGGCTTGATAGTCTACTTGGGTCTATTTCTTTGTAGCGAAGCAAATAAGGCTTAATCAACAAAACGTCCTTGAGGCTATTTTCAAAGGCTTGGGGTCATATCAAAAATTTTACATTCTTCCAAAAAACACCTATACCTTTATGAGCACATTTATTACCCAAACAAGCTAAAGAGCGTTGCGTTTGTGTTGTAAACTCGACTCAGTAAAAGGAGCTTACCTTAAGTCCGTAGTCATTGAGCACGATAATAAAGTGTGCGACAAAATCGGCTTGTTAGAAATGGAATGTTTAGGATTTTTAGCGTTTTCTTCGTTTTTTTAAGCCGCCTCATAAATAACAACTAGGAATGTAAATTATGAAAAAAACAAAACGTTTAACCTATAGTTTCACAATAATAATTGCCTTACTTTTCGGAAGTTTATCCATGCGTGCACAAGCGGTTTTTTGTGGAGACACGGTATTAGTCGATACTACCTTAACAAGTGTCTTGGCATGTTCAGGTCCAGGATTAATCCTAGGCGCAAGTAATATTACACTGGACTGTAACGGACTTACTATTACCGGATCGGGTACCGATACTGGTATTGCGCTTGATGGCGTTAGTGGAGTTACCGTCAAAAACTGCGGCGTAATAGATTTTGCCGTTGGGATTTTCGTGGCAACTGGAGCAGATCAGAACTATATTATTGAAAACAGAGTACTTGGTAGTACTTCAGTAGGGAACGGGGCAATTGAAATAAGGTCAAATGGTAATGTCGTTGAACAAAACACCGCAAGCGACAATACTGGTAGAGGCTTCGCTCTTGTCGATGCAGCAGGCAACATTATTGCAGACAATTTCTCCATATTAAATGGCTTTCGTGGGATTGATGTTATTGACTCAAACTTTAACTATCTTTTTCGCAACAAGGCTATTGAAAACTTTAGTGGTGGCTTTGTTATTTCAGGTACGTCTAGCAATAATACTCTTAACAAAAACTTCGCTGAATTTAGTGGTTCTGAGGGATTTGCGATTTTCTCTGCTGGTAATTTTCTCATCTCTAATCGAGCGAGTAAAAATACTACCTTCGGCTTTAATGATACCACCGGGCCTGCAAATACATACACAAATAACAAGTGTATATTCAATGGCACTGCTGGCTCCTCAAATGGATTATTGTGCACCCCACAACCTTGATTGTGCTTAAATAAAAGAGCGGTTCTCTAATAAAAAGAACCGCTCTCTGTAGCATTACCACGGAAACCCTCTCACCACTTAGATCTTAAACCGAGTAGGGTTTACCTTTGGTTTTATTCCAGCAACTCAGATAAAATCGCAATAGCTTTTCGTTCGGACTCATCGAGTTCACCGTCAACATTGGCAATATCACGAACCAATTTCATAGCCTGCTGCTTGATCTTTTCGTCAACCAATTGTTTGGCACGATGAGCAAGGAAATCTTCTGAAGTTTTCTTTTCAATTGCATCACAACACTTTTCTAATGTCGTATTGTAATAATCTTCCTTTTTGATATCAGACGTCCATTCTATTTTATCAAGCCAGTTGCGCATAAAATGAGATTCACTGTCAGTAATGACACCATCAACTACAACTAAAAACAGAGCCAAATCAAACAGCGCCTGTCGCTGTAGCTGGTCTTCGCACTTTCCCATGTCCAAGGTCTGAAGAAATCGATCAAATCGCATTTTTATAGTTCCTGCTAATAAGCGTTGCCAGTGTTTATAATAGACAAGTGGGTTGAGTGCAACTCTGTTTAACCATTTTAAGTACAGACAAATTGAGAATCATCTAACTTTGGTTTAGGCTACGGCCAAATTAATAACAGTCGTTATATATGATCACACAAGACCCCAACCCTATATATGCCGCTGATGCAACGCGATATGAAAGTATGCCATATAAACGTTGCGGAAAAAGTGGACTAAAGCTACCGAGGCTATCTCTGGGATTATGGCAAAACTTTGGTGCCATTGACTCATTGCAAAACGCCAAAAATATGTTGCATCGAGCCTTTGACCTGGGCATTTCACACTTTGATTTAGCCAATAACTATGGCCCTCCTTTTGGTTCAGCCGAAACCACATTTGGCCGCGTAATGAACGCAAGTTTTAAACCATACCGAGACGAGATGCTTATATCCAGCAAGGCTGGTTACGATATGTGGCCGGGACCTTATGGTATTGGCGGTTCACGAAAATATCTAATTGCTAGTTGTGATCAAAGTTTGCAACGAACCGGGCTGGAATACTTCGATATTTTCTATTCCCATTGTTATGATCCAGAAACGCCTCTTGAAGAAACCATGCAGGCTCTTGATTATATAGTGCGTTCAGGAAGAGCGTTATACGCGGGGATTTCCAGTTACTCTGCGGAGCACACTAAACAAGCAATTTCTATTCTAAAAGAACTCGGCACACCATTACTGATCCATCAACCAAGCTACAACATGTTTGAGCGCTGGATTGAAGAAGGTCTAACTGACGTATTAAACGAGCATGAAATTGGCTCAATCGTATTCTCTCCTTTAGCCCAGGGCTTTTTAACAAACAAATATTTACAGGGCATTCCTGAAGGATCAAGAGCAGCGCGAAGTGAACAAATTTACCTAAATGCTGACAATATCAGCCAAACAAAAGTTGCCAAAGTTCAGAA
>JBLHNW010000370.1:0-3998 GCA_047622205.1 Paraglaciecola sp. | reverse complement strand
ATCCATTGCTGGTTAATCGTTTTGAAGTGCTTTGCTAACTGCGGAGTAAATGCTAAAAACTTTAGCTTCTCTGAAGAATTAATTTTATTGCTGTGGTCATTGTAAGCCTCCAATGTACGTTGATGTAGAGATTTTTCCTGCAATGCTCGCTCACATTTACGCAAGGATTGGTAGAAGTCGTTCTCGAATTCGGTGCATATTTGCTCGGCCGCACACTGCACCGCTCGCCACATGGGTAACATCTTATCGATCTGGGCTTGTCCACTGTCAGTTAGAGTTAACACTTTGCGACGTGCGTCTTCACTACTGGTGACAAAACTCACAAGTTGTTTGTCCGACAATTGTTTGCAAAATTGGCTAATAGCGGGCTGTGATAAGCCCAAAGAACGTGCGGCTTCTACTACACTCACCTGTTTTTTGTGGTGCAATAAAGCAAGCAAAGTAAACCATTTTGGCTGCACATCTACACCAAAATCCTGATAGATATTCGCAGCATCTGCGAGCATTTTTTCACTCATGCGCTTGAGTCTACTGCCTAAAGCCAGTTCCGCCAATTCGTCCAGGAAA
This sequence comes from Paraglaciecola sp., assembly GCA_047622205.1. Lineage (GTDB taxonomy): Bacteria > Pseudomonadota > Gammaproteobacteria > Enterobacterales > Alteromonadaceae > Paraglaciecola. The sequence continues at coordinate 3,431 of JBLHNW010000370.1, read as the reverse complement.
TCTTTCTGCATAATATTCTCTCAGTTATATGAAAGCAGTTATATAACCAATTATGTAAATACACAAGTTTTTCTTTAAAAATTTAAAAGCTAGTTTAACAGTCTGTTAACTTGCCGATGTGATCAGGTATGATAAAAGGGGTCTATACCCATGCTACCTCAAAACGACGGATTCAGAGCGATTGGGGTGCTTCAACTCAAGGTGTCCCCTTGAGGGAATGTCGTCTACCTTTTGATGGGTATGAACAAACAGGATTGAGAATGAAAATATTAGTTGATACTCATGCGCACACAGTTGCCAGTACTCACGCCTACAGCACAGTGAATGAATATTTTCAGCAAGCCAAGATAAAGGGGCTACAAATGTTCTCTATTACTGACCATGGGCCGGAAATGCCTGATTCACCGCACCCCTGGCATTTCGGTAATCGCCATGTTCTGCCGCGCATTGTGGATAATGTGGTTATGTTGAGGGGAATTGAAGCTAACATTATGCCCTCTGTAGGGGGCCTGGATATCCCCTCGGGTATGCATGCATTTTTGGATTTCGCGATCGCGAGTTTCCATGAGCCGGTTTTCGCTCCGGCTGATAAGAGTACCAATACTAAAGCGGTTGTTAACACATTGAACCTGGGCCAATGCCAGATATTGGGGCATCCAGGTAACCCCAACTATCCCTTAGATTATGCAGAAGTGATCCGTGCAGCAAAAGATAACAATGTGCTTATCGAAATTAATAACAGTTCTTTTACTTATTCGCGTCAAGGTAGTGCACCAAATTGCTTGCGTATTCTTGAGCTCGTTGATCAACTTGACTGGAAAGTTACATTCGCCAGCGATGCCCATGTCGCCTACGATGTGGGGAACAGTAAAAGCTCGATCGACGCCGCAAACGAAGTGGGTTTTCCGCTTGAGAGGATTGCCAATCGTGATGCTGCCAGTTTTCTCAGTTTTTTAACTGAACATGGTAAGCCTGTGGCCGCGGAATTAGCACAGTGGGCGAAGCTCCAAGCTTCATATTAAATACAATTATGAATAAGAGTTTTGCCGACGCACTTGTAGTGCTAATGCTGTGTTCCAGAGGGGTTTCTTTACCCCAATCCGGCATACTCAAGTCGCTTTAAAGTCTACTGGGAGATCCTGAAATGGGTATATATTATTTTGCCGCCGTAAGCTTCCCGAAGTGCACATTGTTAAACACGCGACCGTCGAGTGCTAGTTTAGGGACCTAGACCGAGTTAAACTAGAGATATCGTGCACATAGAAGCGCTCTGTTTATAGGAAAAAACAATGAAAACCGCAGGTATATTACTTTTTATTTTCAGTGCCCTATGCTCGCAAAATGCTAGTGCGCAAAAGGGAATAGGGGTGTTTGTTAAACATGAATTCAACTCTACCGACAACATTACCGGAGTAGGTGTTTCACAGAATTATGCCTCAGTTTCTAACATGTTGGTTGGACAAGTTAACAGCTCCATCAATTTCGCTGAAGTATTAACAGAAGATCAAGTCTTGGAGGAATTTCTTACCTGGGAAATTGGCGGAAAAATGGGGTATTTTTCTGACTTCTTTATATATATAGAAGCGGGAATTGACGTAACTGAACTCGCTTTCTCGGACGAACGAGATGACTGTTGTCGAGATTTTTCTAACGACGATAATAATATTGATGGATATGCAGGACTCGGCGCCGGTCTCGATTTGGGACAATTTCGCTTTGAGGTTTTCTCTCGTGTACGTCAGATTGATACTAGAAATTGGAAGAGCGAATCTCACGTTTTTTATGGCGCTCAACTGTCACTTTTATTTTAAGCAGCTCTTGATTAGGCAGCAAACACTGCTACAAAGTTGTTGTATTAGTAAAAACAGATCTCAAAGTGATCTAAATATGTGCAAATAACACAGAAGAAATGGAGTAAGAGTAGCTATGCGTGCGGACAATATTAGCCAGTTAATTGGTAATACAGACCTACTCAAAATTGAATCACTATCAAGGCTCACGGGTTGTGACATTTATGTCAAATGTGAATACCAAAATCCAGGTGGTTCAATCAAGGATAGGGCCGCCTTACAAATGGTTTTAGATGCTGCTGATTCAGGGCAATTGAGCCCTGGAATGACAATTGTTGAGGGTACCGCCGGCAATACCGGTATTGGACTCGCTATTGTTGCTAAAGCACTTGGTTATCAAATTAAAGTGGTTATGCCTAGTGGCCAAACTATAGAAAAAGAACGTTTAATTAGTCTGCATGGGGCGGACCTCCAGCTAGTTGCACCATGCCCCTTTAAAGATCCAAATCATTTTTACCATACTGCGCGCAGATTGGCCGAACAAAATGAACAGTATTGGTGGGCAAATCAATTTGAAAATTTAAGTAATTATCGTGCCCATTATTTGCACACCGGACCCGAAATCTGGCAGCAAACTGAGCATAAAATAAATATTTTGGTTTCGGTTTGTGGTACCGGAGGTACGATAGCGGGGACATCTGATTATCTAAAACAACAAAATAATGAAGTACAGGTCTGGTTGGTGGATCCTGATGGTTCGGGAATTTATCACTTTCTGAAGGAGCACGAATACCGTTCCAGTGGCAGTTCGTTCACCGAAGGTATCGGTATCATGCGTACGGTTGACAATTTTCGGAAAGCAAAAATAGACTGTGCGGTTAACATACCCGATCAGGATTTAGTTACGGTTGCCCATTATCTTGCCAGGAATGACGGGATAGTACTCGGCAGTAGTTCCGCTTTGAATGTAGCCGGAGCCTTAAGGGCCGCAGCAGCAAGCGGAACGGGGAAAACAATAGTGACCTTTGCCTGTGACTTGGGGGAGCGATCATACTCAAAACTCTATAATCAAGAATTCCTTAGGGATAGTGGGTATACGCAAGATAGTGAAAATATAGAAGCGCTTTTTGAACGGTACAAGTTGTCCGCAATGCAGGATGTCGTCCTTATTTAATTAAAGTAAAAAGTTTAAGAAAGTCACTTGCTGTATCAAATAAGCGACATATATGCTGCAATTAACCTTATTGAACGTTAAAAATATAAATATAATGTTTATATATCAAAGCATTATATTTTCGGTACGAATATTGCAAAACTCTCTTTCAAGAGCCTATATGCTGATAAAGGCAATTAATTAAAGGAGAAAATTATGTTAATTCTATTCATTATGACGATTGCTGCGATCGTGACTATATCCCTGAATAAAACCAGCGTGGTTAAAACACTGATGGACGTTGCGGGCACATTGTTCTGTTATATAGGTGTAATCATATTTATTGCACTTACCTGCAGTCAGGCGATGCGCAGTAATTTTAATAAAACAGCACCTTAATCCCAGGAAAAAATGATGAATAAAATGACTTATATAATTGCGACCGTGCTGCTTTCTGCAAGCCTATTTATTGGTGGGTGTAGCGAAAA
>JBLHNW010000369.1:0-4014 GCA_047622205.1 Paraglaciecola sp. | reverse complement strand
TGAATTCTTCAACACTGCCAATGTAATGGACTAAAGTTGCAAACATTAAATACGCCAGAGTTAAACTAATCGCCAACGTGGTGCTGGACATCCAACTGACTTTTTCTTCCAAAGCACTCAATCGCAGAGCTTTCTCGACGGGTTTTGAGGTATCCACTACGCGTAGGCGTGTCCTGCCAATTTTAATTATATCGTTTGCGTTTAACGTGCCCGAATGGCTCAATTTATCGTTTATGGAAACACCATTTGTTGAATCACAATCTTCGAATTGCAATTCACTAAAATCCACTTGCTGGCTAATTTGAACATGTTTAGGACAAACGTAAGGGTCATCGAGGCGCAGGTCATTTTCGTAATCCCGACCAATGCTCACTGTTGGGCCTGCAAATTTGTAATGCTGCATGGCTTTATTTTTACGGGATAAAAGCTCGAGAACTATTGCCATGAGATTGCATCCACAAATTGCTTGGTAAAGGCTAAAGCGGGCTCTTTAGCCACTCCGGCAAGGGTGAAGTGACTGATCAGTCCTTGTTGTCTGTGATCTAAAGTCGCAGCAATAAAAAGCACGTCGTACAAGTCTGCAAATTCTTTATAGGCACGTAGGCAAAATACTGTTTTATTGGTAACATCATTTACATTAATTATTTTATCTTGCTGGCATTGGTACTTAGTTACATCGGTTTTCGATGCTGCATTACCCGCACTGGCGCTGGAAATACTATTGCTATATAACTTATAGAAGCGGTGTTCTCCCAGCTTTTTGCCATTTAGCCACTCAAATTCGAGTTCTAGTCCACCCGTTCGCAAATGGTTTGCTAAATAAATCTGTTCGTCCATGCGACAAGTATTCTCAACAGATAGAAATTGAGCATCTTTGTTGCTGGTATTAGAATCACCCCAACAAGACATAAAATCACTGACTTTGGTCGGTACCATTGCTTGGCCCAACTCACTTGTTTGCCAGGTTTGCTGGTTCAATAAGGTAAATAGACGTTGTTGATTTTGCATCAATTGTTGTTGAATTTTCGGTTTGTATTCGCTTACTGTAAGTGTCTGTATCGTTGCCCCGGCGAGCAGGTTTTGTAGCTCGCTTAAGGGAATTAAAAAGCCTATTTGATTACCCGCAGTGGCGACGTTTATGCCAACAATGTGTCCACTTGAGTTGACCACCGGACCACCACTCATACCGGGATTTATTGAACCAGTAAAGTGTATTCTTTGGTAAAAGCTGTTTTTCTTTAAGCCATTAAACGTGCCGGGAACAACGATCATACCGAGATCATGGGGGTTGCCAAGTGAATAGATATTACTACCTTGTTCAGGCAAGTCAGTGGCTAATTCAAAAGCGCTTTCGTTGCCGCTTAAAGATATTTTTCTCACCAGCGCGAGATCATTGATTACATCAAAATCCTTTAGCTCCAGTGGTCCCGTTTTACCATCAGCATCAAGATATTCGATCCGATATTTTTCCGGATAAAATACATATTCCGAAACAACATGATAATTAGTTACCATCAGGCCATCTTGGTCAATCTGAAATCCAGAACCAATCGAAGACTTATTGCCTGAACCCAATTCAATGATCCTGATTTGATAAAGGGCGTTCTGATATTGGCTAAAAAGATTTTGTGCAGTCTGCTGGCTATTAGCGAAAGCACTAAAAACCACTAATAAAAATAAAAAATGTCTCAATACTTACTTCCCATAATACTGCGTGAGTGGTTGCTGAAGTCAAAATGACACTTTATTTGAGTTTTCTTTTGGACTCGACAAAGTGTTTTACTTAAGAGATCATTCCTCTAGTTTAAATTGCACGAGCCAAGAAAGAAATGGGTGACCGCTTAAATACTCCAATTCTATGCGATTCTATTCCCAGAATAGGTAATAAATTTAGTTGTTGGCTAGGGAAAGCAGTAATGAGAGTGATGGGATGGCAATTTTCCGGGGAATTTCCCACGCACTCGAAAATGATACTCATTGTTGCCCCTCATACCTCTAACTGGGATTTTGTCTTGGGTTTAGGAGTGGCTTTTAGTTTGCGCCTTAAAATTACTTTTTTCGGTAAGCACAGCATCTTTATTCCACCGTTTGACCGTCTATTAAGGCGGTGTGGCGGAATACCGGTAGAAAGGTCGAGTGCTCATGGTGTCGTAGAGCAAATGGTCAAGCAAATGCGCGATGCAGATAAAATGATATTATGCCTTTCCCCGGAAGGAACACGTAGTAGAATTGAGAAATGGAAAACTGGGTTTTTACATATTGCGAAAAAAGCGGACGTGCCGGTTTTTTTAGTTGCTTTTGATTATAAGAAAAAACATATTGAATTTGGTCCGGTACATAAAATAAGTGACGATATACCACTTGAACTGAATAGAATTTATCGTTACTACGCCAATGTTCAAGCCAAATACCCAGAGAATGTAGCGACTAAGATAATGCCAAATGGCGGAGAACAAGATTGACTAAGAAAGGTTTAACCACTCGTTTGGTACATGCTGACAGATTGATTAATCGCCCACAAAATGGCGCGGTACATCAGGCCACAAATAATTCTGTCCTATTTGAGTTTACTGACGCTCAAGACCTGGTCGATGTATTTCAGGGTAAACAGCTAGGGCATGTTTACTCACGTTCATCCTCATCTTCCACGGTGGCATTGCAAAATATACTGGCCAACCTTGAAGGTGGGGTAGGGGCGATTACTTTTTCCACTGGAATGGCGGCTATCAGCGCCACACTATTTAGTTTACTGCAAGCTGGTGACCATTTAATTATTAGTAAATACCTTTTCGGCAACACCAGCAGTTTGACGCAAACCATGATGGGGTTGGGGATTGAAATTAGTTTTGTTGATGTCACGGACGTTAAGCAGGTTGAACAGGCCTATCGTGAAAATACCAAGGCAGTATATCTTGAGACTATTGCCAATCCTGTGACACAAGTTGCTGATTTACAAGCAATTGGACAGTTTTGTAAAAAACAACAGATATTGTTTATTGTGGATAACACCATGACACCAATAAATATATTTGATCCTAAATCGATATATGCGTCGTTAACCATTGCCTCTTTGACTAAATATATAGCCGGTCATGGAAACGTATTAGGTGGAGTGGTCGTCGATACCGGAATATTTGATTGGCGTGTTTATTCTAACATTCTGGAGCTGTATCGCGGTGCTGATCCAACACAATGGGGACTCACCCAAATTAAGAAAAGAGGCTTGCGTGATATGGGCGCTACCTTAGCGCCTGAATCGGCTCATGCCATTTCGATAGGATTAGAAACAATGGTTTTGCGGGTTGAAAAAGCCTGTGAAAACGCGATGCGTTTAGCATCCTATCTACATGGTCACGAGCATGTTGCGGCAGTCTACTATCCTGGTCTGGCGGATCATCCGCAACATTATCTAGCGCGAGAATATTTTAAATATTATGGCGGTGTGTTGAGCATCGATCTCTCTCCCCATATCGATCCATTAGTCTTTTTAAACAGATTAAAACTGGTAATTTGTGCCACGCATTTGGGTGATACTCGTACCCTGGGTTTGCCTGTTGCACATACAATTTATTTCGAAAATACGGCAGAACAAAGAGCTGATATGGGTATCAGTGACAACATGTTACGTTTTTCTCTGGGAATCGAAGATCTTGACGATATTGTGGCAGATTTTGAGCAGGCGTTTGCCACCTTTTAGACTCTGAAATTGCGCTTGGAATAAATCCAAGCGCATATTTGTATTTATATTCTGTTTTGAATTAGAGAATTACAAAACTGGTGGTGATAACAATGTTTTTCTCCAGCATTAACATTACTGAGCAATATTTTTCGACCGACAATTGTACTGCCCTCCCTACATGTTTCTCGCTCACTTTATCACCTTGTACTATGTAGTGAGCGTGAATGGCTGTAAAGAATCTTGGTGCGTTTTCAGCTCTTTCAGCGCTGAGTTCACAGACACAATGGCTGACTTGTTGGCGTGACTTTTTAAGTATGTCGACCACATCTATTGAG
>JBLHNW010000368.1:0-4023 GCA_047622205.1 Paraglaciecola sp. | reverse complement strand
TAAGTATTTCACCAATCCCAGACTCCGCCATAAGCGCAACACTCGATACAGGGGGTTGGCTAAACCTTACCTGACAGGGACTTACACCCTGCAAAATGCATCAAGCTTGCTTGACGCACTAACGCCCTTTTATGCCCCATGCAGCAACCGCGGCATCATGCATGGTGCCACCCATAGCAAAATAGGACTTAATATTCCATTCAAGGGGTCCTAATATATCGCCTTTACCTGCCCAACGTTTTTCCAATAATTCGTGATCACTCACAGAATTTAAGATAACAAACCAGTGTCCAGGAGGGGTTTCTGACTCTGGCCCATCGGCCCAAAATTCAGCTAACACCCTAGTGTAGTCGCCACGGGGCACAATTTGTTCTTCGTAGGGTTGATTGGTGACTGGATTAAGGCCATACCCCATGCTTCGGTCGCCCCCTTCTATTTGTTTATAAAATTCACCAAATTCTTCAAAAGAGTGGGGGAATTCTGATATGTTGCCAATATTCTTTGGCGAGATATCCCACATGACGCCATCATTTTGATCAAGATGAGAAGACCAAATAGACACCAGTGAAAATCCCCACTTATATTGCTCACTTAGGGCGCTATCAATTAACGGTGGCATACCAGGGTCATGATAAACCTGATAATCAAACCCATCACGTGAAAACACAGTTTTGTCATCATCTGACAAAGCAAAAGGGACCACTTGCCCCCATTCAGGACTCAAGAAGGTAGGAGCTTCATCAATACGGTTGCCTGCTTGATCTATAAAGCCGTCAATCGACAGAGGTTGCCAACGATTCAAATCTAAGATGGATGGGTTTCCCACGTCAGAACTACTGAGTATTAAAGCAGGATTCACTGGTTGGTAGCTCGTGTTAGCGTAGAATTTTGACTCATTGGCTCCATCTTGCAAACCAAACTCAATGTAACAATCAGCAATATAATTACCTAAGGCTTCAGCTGAGCCTTGAGAATAATCCAATGACTCGTTATCAAGGTTGTACCCTAAGCTCTGCATTAATGCATTGGCAGCAGCCATAATTTCAACTGAGCCTGGAGAAAAAATAAATCTATGTTGAATAATCCGATAAGCAGCGAAACTGATAGCTTGTTCCTGCTGTGGCAACACATCTTCAGGTATATCAATAATACTTGCAGAACAAGAAAAACCAGCGACTTCATTGCCAAACAAAAAACCTTGGGTTTGGGGCTTATATACTGACCATGCATCAAACATTGCGGATGAAATATGGAATAAGTTTCTGGCATGTATTGTGGGTCGTGCAAAATCATTACGTATGGCGAGTAAAAGCACCTCGTTCCACATACGTGCGACGGATTGACCTTCTCGTTCGGGTGTCAGTAACACTGGTGTTGGCACAACAACAAGACTGGAAGTAGAGCTACCGCCACATGCGGTTAAAATCGAGCTAGTTAGTATTACAACACTTAGTTGTTTAATCGTTTTTTTTAAACACATTTTATACTCAACCATATCACCAATAACTAGATTATTCTGCTCACACAATCAACCAGTACATTGCATCACTTGGCTAATTTAGTGAAAAAAATTTGGCAGATATGTTCCTGCCAAATGAGTAAACCTTAAATATTGACCTTTTTTGATAGCTTAGCTATAAGCTTCCTGCATCACTTGTTTAGGTTTACGATCAACCTTAAACAATCCCCAGTGTTTCTCTGGTTCATGTGGATCATCGGAACCTTTCCAAGGCTCATCAAACGCTTCAAATACGAAGGTAAGTATGCGTTCTTTTGTGGTCCATTCTAACAATTGGGCATAATACGCAGTTTGTAATTCCTCTGATGCATTCCATGACTCAATACCTTGACCATTTGACTGGGTAGTCCAGCCCGCTTCAGTAATGACGATAGGTTTATCTGGATGGCAAGCCAACACCTGATGGTAATTATTTTTAGTATATTCAAGGGCATTATCGATATTTTGAAATTCCCAAACTGGATACGTATGGATTGAAATAAAGTCCAACTCCGCCACTAACGGTGCTAATTTGTTTGTCCAAGGTACGTAGTTTTCACAGAAAGTCACAGGTTGTGCAATATTGGCTTTTATACGTTTGACGTAATTCACCAGACTGACTACGGGTACCATATGATCGGTCCATTCCACACTGGCTTCATTCCCCACAGAAACAGAAAACACGGATTTTGGATATTGGGCAGCTAATGCAATAAGGCGGTCAATTTCATCACTGTTATGCCGTTTATTATCCGCGAGTTTTTCATCGTCAAAATTAGCTCCCCATGGACAATTAGGATTACTGACTTCTGCAGCCATATCCACACCCAGCATAATATGAAAATCTAATTTTTCTGTTTCAATCACATTAAGTACAGTTTCAGCGTGTTTGCTGCAATCATACAGACGTAAAAAAGACCAATTACCAGCCAATAAAAGTAAATCTTCTTTCACTTGCCCATAACTTGGGAAAATCCCTAACCTAGGATCTTGGCCATCTCTGTACCCTGAATAACAAATGCTATTGCCATGTTTAAGGCCTGTCATTTTTTCAATGGCAGATTGATGTTCGAGGTTATTTTGCATATTTGTGGTTACCATCTTTATCTAAAATCCCCCAATACGCACCCACGTCACCTTCATCCGCTACTTTCCAATCTTCATCAAATGAGGAGAAATAGAACAAGTCAATACCCTCCTCTTGTACCCAGTGATAAGCTTCTACAAAATAACGAAGAGCATTTTCATAAGATGGGACCGCGGCTCTCTCGGCGGTGCCTTGGTCTGGCCAACCGGTTTCACTGATAATCACTTGTTTACCTGGCGCTACTTTTTGTGCTCTACGGTACATATCTTTCATGTACACCAGTGCATGTTCTGCTGGGTATCCTTCCCAAAACGGATAGCAGTTAGCAAAAATAACATCACAGGCATCCGTTACTTTCTGGTTGTCTTCAAACAAGAAATACGCATCCACGTATCCTACTGGAACACCAGGCGCACCTTGTTTAGCACGATTAATATAATCTATTAATTGTTGCTGTGACATTTCTTCTCGCAGCAACACTTCGTTACCCACAGCGAGTAAGTCGGCGTGTCCCGCTTGTGCCACTTTGATAGCATTGGAAAGCTCTTTTTCGTTATTCTCGAGGTCGCCTTCTAGCCATACACCAACCAACGTTTTCAAACCATATTCTACTGCTATTTTAGGGATTAACTCATTACCTTCAGTGCAAGAGAAAGTTCTAACCCATTTCACATAAGGCGCAATAAGTTGCAAGCGCTGATGAATTTGCTTTTCAGTAATTTGGGTCCCTGGCCCCTGCCCGGAAATATAAGGACTAAAAGACAAACCATGAATTTTATCAGCTAATAATCTGCTGACTTCACCTTGCATTTCCTTTATTGACGACGTACCAGCATGAAGCAAGTTGGCGCGGTTTCTATAATAATTTCCAGACATAATGACCTCTACCTTATTTATAACTTCAACATCAACAAAACACAGTGCGACTTTTAATCGCTTAGTAGTTGGTTAGTGTTTAGGGTGATATAAATTTGTTTGATTAAACCCGTTCGGTTAAACAATGCATGACTGTATTCACCACCTAACGTTAGGTCGCTGGATATGATTTGTTTTCCATCAGACAAGGTTAACGTAAGAGTGGGTACACCACTGCTTAATTCATATACAACAGGTATTTGACACCAAGTAAACCCGATACCATTTTTAGGAATAGTAGTTTGCTGCCATTCATTTTGTATATCTAGGTAACGGAATGGCTTTTCACCCAATACAAATTCACGACTTCGCAAAAGGCTGGGTTTAAATACAACTTCGCCATTAAGAACATGAATCCCCAGCTCACCAAAACGACTCAAAATTTCTTCTTTAACTTGTCCTGTCATACCGGGTTGTTGTGCGCCAGCATGTTTAGGCGTATGGGAGTATGGATCGCAAGGAAATGCGCCATATTCTTCAGGTGATTTGTTAAAACCAATGCCACCACGCACCCGGTAATAAA
>JBLHNW010000367.1:0-4036 GCA_047622205.1 Paraglaciecola sp. | reverse complement strand
GAAGAAGGCAGTGCTCAATTAAGCGCCGTGAAGCAAGCTGGGATCTCAGCATTATGCGACAAGCCATTTGATATAAATACGGTTCGGATACTTGTGCAGCAACTGCTTAATGAACGATAATACCGATTCTGGCAGCTCTTAGCAGACTGCCTTGATACCTTTCAACTGTTGGAAAGAGCTAGCTTTGGCATCGTTAAGAAATTCTACTACGTAAGGCATTGATAATTGTTCAATCCGGATCGCAGCATAAAGCGTGGTCCAACAACTCTCTTTTCCAAGGGGCTTTGCCAAAATATAGTCTTTTTCCAAATACTCGGTCAGCGCCCAATTTGGTAATGCGGCAACTCCCCTACCGCTGGCAACAAGCTGCAACATCATAATAGTCAGCTCTGCATGTCGAATGGCTCTTGGCGAAACACCTGCTGGATCCAAAAATAGATTGAAAATATCGAGGCGTTCCTGTTCTACCGGATAGGTAATTAAGGTTTCATCAGCCAAGTCCTCGGCTTCAACATAAGGTTTATCCGCAAGCGCATGATGCCGACTGACAGCCAGCATTGGCTGGTAGCTGAATAGTGGCTCGTAATGGATGCCAGATATCACTTGTGGATCAGAGGTAACCACTAAATCCAGATCACCGCGCTTTAGTGCAGGCAAAGGTGCAAAACTAAAACCTGAAGATAAATCGAGTTCCACCTCAGGCCACTGGTCACGAAAAACATCAATCGCTGGCATTAACCATTGAAAGCAGCTATGACATTCAATGGCCATGTGCAGCCGTCCGGCATTACCAGAAAGCAAACGGCTAATGTCGCGCTCAGTATTGGCAAACATTGGCAGCACTGATTTAGCTAACTTAAGCACGCGTTCGCCAGCAACAGTAAAGCGCAGAGGACGGGTTTTTCGAATGAACAGCGTTGTATTTAACCTGTCTTCAAGATCCTTAATTTGGTGAGACAGTGCAGATTGTGTCATATACAAAGTTTCAGCAGCCTCAACCAAGGATCCTGTTTTTTCTAATGCAACAACCGTTTTCAGATGCTTAATTTCAAGCATATATAATTTCCTTTTAAATTTGCTTGTTGCACTTAGAATAACTCAACATCAATTAATTTCAGCTTAAGCTATAAAAATATGAATTTGATTCAAGTTAAAATGCAGATGGCAATTCGTGATGAAGTTGTTGAGCTTGAGCAGGCGGGAATCAAGATAATCCAAATCGATGAACCCGCATTACGAGAGGGTCTGCCACTACGTAGCGATGAACAGCAAGACTACTTAGACTAGGCGACAAAAGCGTTCCGGATCAGTGCATCAGCTGTGAAGGATGAAAGGTAAATGTCACTAATGGCACTGGCACTAGCACTAGCACTAAATAAATAGTGACATAAAAAATAAAGGAGAGCAAATGATCTCCTTTATCACAATTGAGAATTGCGATAGCTAGGTAGTCTGATATCAATAATCAACAGCTGCGCGTTGACTGGCAATACTCTTAATCAATGGCAGAACAGCTTGATGCTTAGGATGGTCCTGATATATATCAAGCGCGGCACGTGAGTCTAATTCTGCCACTAAGACAAGATCATAAGATCCGGCAGCTTGTACAATATCAATCCCCACTTCTAAATGTTGCAAACCAGGGATCTGGCCATTTAGCGCTTCAAGCGCTTCTTTGGCTAATTTAGCATTGGTGCTTTTGTCATTACCATTTGCGCTTTCGTGCAAGGTCCACATAACAATATGTTTGAACGACATGGTTTGTTCCATCCTTTTTAAAGAAAACGAATAGCACGATCCAAGTGATTTGGATACGTAATATACAATAAACCGAAAGTATAACTTTAAATATCATGTGGTGTGAGCTAAATGTCTAAATTTAATAAAAGTGATACTGAAATGTCATCATTGTGTATTCCTCATCTTCTACAGTATGTGCACCGCCAAACCTTGGCATGATTAAAACAGGTTGAAATAATGATAAACAAACCGACTAAAAAAGTAATACTTTCCCTTGTATTGGCAGCAGCGGCCAATGGTTGCACCAATCACGCCGGGCAATCAGCCAATTATTCAGCTCTTGCGGAACAACTTGAGGGACAACTTGAGGTACAAATAGTCGCACGCCATGTATCCGGCCAATACGGGGTAAGTGCAGCGGAAATTCTTGATTATCACCCGCAAACCAAATCCATTTTTGTCGTCAATGCACAAAGCGGACAAGTGGATATTCTCGATGCCTCCAGCATAGTCGCAGCAAAAGATATGCTAGACAGGGACAATATCAATCCACTCACGTTAAATAACCTCAGCAAGAAATCATCATTAAGCCTAGCCGCAGACCTCAATGTATCCCGGTTAGGTGCGGTTAACAGTGTTGCCATTCATCACAACCTATTAGCGGTAGCAATCGAGCGCGGAGACAACCAAGGCAATCCAAATCAGGGCCGAGGTTTTATTGGCTTCTATCAGATCAAAAACACGGGTAAATTGCACTACCTGCACGCTGTAGAAGTCGGTTATTTACCTGATAATGTAGTATTTACTCATGATGGAAATAAAGTACTAGTTGCAAACGAAGGTGAACCCAACGACGCCTACAGTGTTGATCCCGAAGGCTCTATCTCAATAATCAGGGTCACCAATGGAATTCCAGATAAGCATGCTACTAATCTCAGTTTTCGCGATTTTAATACGTCAGGACGTCGCCACCATGAGTTACCTCAGGGCCTAAAAATTAATGGTCCGGGCGCAACGGTAGCGCAAGATTTGGAGCCTGAATACATAGCAGTATCACCAGACAATTTGCAGGCATTTGTCTCTCTGCAAGAAAATAATGGGTTAGCTGTCATTGATTTAAACCGGGATGAAATACAAACAATCTTCGCCCTAGGCAGTAAACATTATGGAGAAACCAAAAATGCCATTGATGTCAGTGATAAAGATGGCGGTATAAATATTCAGGCCTACCAGGGTGTATATGGTCTCTACCAACCAGATACGATAGCCAGCTATAGTAGCCATGGAGAAACCTTCATCGTCACCGCCAATGAAGGCGATGCCCGTGACTATGCGGGATTTTCAGAAGAAACCCGAGCAGAAAAACTCTCCCTAGATAGTCATCATCCGCAAGTTGCTGCAATTAATGATAAAAAACAGCTGGGTCGCCTCAAGGTCACGAACAGCATCGGCGATACCGATAACGATGGGGACTTTGACCGGATCTATAGTTACGGTGCTCGCTCATTCTCAATTTGGAACAGCCAAGGGGAGCAAGTTTTCGACAGTGGTAATGATTTTGATCGTATTACTGCACAACGCCTCGGCATGGATTTTAATAACAATAACAGTAAAAATAAACAAGATAATCGCAGTGATGATAAAGGGTCTGAGCCAGAAGCGTTGGCCCTCGGGAAAATAGGTGACCGACAATATGCTTTCATAGGTTTAGAGCGTACTTCCGGCTTTATGATCTATGATATTACCTCACCACAAAAGGCGTATTTTGTTGACTACATTGTAAACCGGGACTTCACCACTAAATTTGAAATTGACCAGGGTCAGGTGATAAAAGGTGATGCTGGCACTATTGGTGATCTGGGTCCCGAAGGTATGAAATTTGTGACTGCCCAAAAAAGCCCCAATGGACAACCACTATTGATGATTGCGAATGAAGTCAGTGGCACAACCTCCGTTTACCAGTTAACGCATTAATATACAGGTCAATACATTAATTTATCGATTAATTCGGCTTTGGAATGTGATTTCTAAAACAAAACAATAAGATGAACTTAGTTAAAGGAAATAACACATACAAAATACATTCACCCAGGAGCGACCACCATGGCTAATTTATTAAACCAAGTAGAATCTATCTACAACATAGCAAAAGAAACAGCAAAGACCTCTATCACTGCAGGCTTTGGTGTTTACGGAACCATCATTGATGAAGCTCAAAAATCATCAAACAAAGCAACTGAAATGTTTGAGTCTTTAGTTGAGCGTGGTACGCAAGTTGAACCACAAGTAAAAGAAC
>JBLHNW010000366.1:0-4038 GCA_047622205.1 Paraglaciecola sp. | reverse complement strand
TAATGCAATGGGAGATATCGTTACAACAAGAATTATTAATCTTACTTGAAAAAGAACCTAAAAACGGCCTAACCTGTAAACTATTGAAAGACTTTGCCAGACAGGAAGGGATGAGCAATATTGGCATTGAAATCAATTAGTTAACAATTTTATTTTAATTGAGGAATAAATAGTCTTAAATTATTTTGATTATTCAAAGCATGTCAACCAAAGCTAATGTACTAAGCAGGATCATTGGCTCTTTGATAAAGACGCGAGACAATTTGTTTGCTTTGGTTTTGTTTAATTAAGTGCCAGGTATCTGGTACTTGATAGTTTTCTCCCTGTCCTTCACATTCAATATAAATTACTCCGCCTTTTTTTAATAATTGAGCCTGTTCAATTTGTTCAATTGTACTGCCCAGTAAGTTTTGGTGAAAAGGAGGGTCAAGAAAAATAACATCGAAGGGCTGAGCTAGCTGCATAAGTACCTGGACAGCATCGCCAGTTATTATCTTGGCCTGAAGTGCGGAAACTTTAAGCATGTCTGCGTTCTGTTGCAGATTTTTTGCTATTTTTTTATCTAATTCAATAAATGTAACAGAAGAGGCATACCGAGATAGAGCTTCGAAACCAAGTCCTCCACTACCGGCAAATACATCAAGACAACAACTATTTGGGGTATAAGGCATTAACCAATTAAACAGGGTTTCTTTATTTCGATCAGTCGTTGGGCGTAAGCCCTGAGCATCCAAAACCGGCAATTTTCGCCCACGCCATTGCCCGCTAATGATACGAATAGCGCCGATTGCGGTCTGATGTTTTTTTACGCCTCGCTTCATATATCTTAGAAATGCTATTATTGTCTTAACCGGTAGCTAGTTTACTCAATTAACTCAACAATTTTCCAAGGATTTTTCACTTTTATGTCTAAGTATTTCGGCTGGCTCAAAAAAGATAAGCAGAAAAACGAGCCACAACAGGATGCGCAAACTGAGCAATTAAATACGCCTTTGCCGTCAATCCCCCAAGAGAAAACACCCATTGTTCAGCCAGATTCGAGCAATGAAACAATTTCGCTACCACAGTCAACTGCTGACACCTTCATTACCCCTGAGCCTCAAGAAAAAGCTGTACACGCTGAACCTGTTGATCCTTCAGAAATATTTGTAGAAAAAGACGAAGCTATAAGCAATGAAGCTGCCCTGGTCCCTGAATCTGTTGAAAATGGCAGCAATGCAGAAAGTCCGGACTCAAACGAAACTGGTTTTTTTAGTCGCTTAAAGCGTGGATTATCGCGCACCAAAGAGAACTTAGGCAGTGGCATTGTTAGTTTGTTTCGCGGTAAATCCATAGATGAGGATTTATTCGAAGAGCTGGAAACTCAGTTACTGGTTTCTGATGTGGGTGTTGAAACCACCGGTAAAATAATTAAGGATCTTACTGAAAGTGCTGATAAAAAACAGCTCAAAGACGGCGATGCCCTGTATCAATTGCTGAAACAGAAAATGGCCGAAATCCTCGATGGAGTAGACAATCCCTTGACCCTCGAAACCGAGTCTGGCCCCTTTGTGATTTTGATGGTTGGTGTGAACGGCGTAGGTAAAACTACCACTATCGGCAAAATGGCCAAACAATTTCAGCAGCAAGGCAAAAAAGTCATGTTAGCAGCTGGTGACACTTTTAGGGCCGCCGCTGTGGAGCAATTACAAGTGTGGGGAGATCGTAATAATATCCCGGTGGTTGCACAGCAAACCGGATCTGATAGTGCGTCAGTTATTTTTGATGCTTATCAATCCGCACGATCGCGTAACATTGATGTCCTAATTGCTGATACGGCCGGTCGTCTGCAAAACAAAGAACACCTGATGGAAGAGCTAAAAAAAGTTGTGCGGGTTATAAAAAAGATTAATCCCGATGCACCCCATGAGGTCATGCTGACTTTGGATGCGGGGACTGGGCAGAATGCCATTAGCCAGACTAAATTATTCAATGAAGCAGTGGGTTTGACAGGCATTAGCCTAACTAAACTTGATGGAACTGCCAGAGGTGGTGTAATTTTTAGCATTGCAGATCAGTTTGATATTCCGATTCGCTACATAGGTATAGGTGAAGGCATCGATGACTTACGTCCTTTTAATAGTCACGATTTTGTTGATGCACTGTTTGCAGAGCCTCAACAAACAACGGCTAAAGCCTCGAAAAGTTAGTAACTATGATCAAATTTGAACAGGTGAGTAAAACCTATCCTGGTGGCCAGCAGGCTTTACGCAAGGTCGATTTTCATATTGAGCCTGGGGAGATGGCATTTCTGACCGGACACTCCGGTGCGGGTAAGAGTACTCTACTCAAACTAATCAGTATCATGGAACGTCCAACAGTTGGCAGAGTGCTTATTAATGGTCATGATCTCAGCACCATTCAGCGTCGCCAGATTGCCTATATTCGCCGTGACATAGGAATGATTTTCCAAAGTCATCAATTGCTTATGGATAAAAGCGTATTTGATAATGTTGCCCTGCCGTTAGTGATAGAAGGATACTCACGCAAAGAGACCAGCAACCGGGTGCATGCTGCGCTGGAAATGGTCGGTTTACGTGACAAAATAAAAAATCTACCGATCATGTTGTCTGGTGGTGAACAACAGCGTGTGGGGATTGCCCGAGCTGTAGTGAACAAGCCACCATTATTACTGGCTGATGAGCCCACCGGAAACTTGGATCCAAAGCTCTCAATGGAAATTATTCGCCTGTTCGAAGATTTTAATCAGGCTGGTGTGTCAGTATTTATTGCGACCCATGATTTGGGCCTGATCGCACGCATGAAATATCGCACTTTAACCCTTAAACAGGGCAATATGATCACCGATGGTTTATCGGAAGAGTTCCAAGATGGCGAACTTTATACATGAATAATTTTGATAATATTGCCAATTTGTTGGTGCAAATATGAGTATTTTATTTACGGGTCGCGTCCAGGGCGCACAAATCAGTCAAATATCCGCATTACAACGGATAGGTATGTTTTTTATCAGCCATATGCGTCAGGCACTCAGCAGCCTGGGTGAAATATGGCGCTCCGGAGCAGCATCCATGATGACCATTGGTGTGTTAGGCTTGAGCATTACCTTACCCAGCACACTATATGTCTTAGTCAAAAACGCCGAAAACATTAGTGCTGGCTGGCAACAAGCCTCTGAAATATCTCTGTTCCTAAAAGAAGATGTCGCCCAAGCTGATATTGATCAATTAATGGCGCGGATCAAACTCTGGCCCGAAATCTCTGATATCAAATACATTTCGGCAGACGAGGCGCTAGATGAGTTTAAGCAGTTATCGGGGTTTGGGGATGCCATTGCTTATCTAGATAAAAACCCCTTGCCGAACGTGATATTGGTGGCGCCAACCAGCAAATATGCCGGCCCTACTGCCGCCCGGATTTTGCTCAATAAACTACGGAAAGAACGAGAAGTTGATATTGGGAAATTGGATATAGAGTGGCTGGAACGCTTACATGCAATATTGGATGTGGCAAAAGAATTAGTCAGTGTAGTCGCCCTTTTATTGTTTCTGGCCGTGGTGTTGATTATCGGCAATACCATACGCCTCAATATTCTCAGTAAAAGGGATGAGATATTGGTTATGAAGTTAGTTGGTGCGACTGACGCGTTTATTCAAAGACCTTTTATGTACACAGGATTTTGGTATGGTTTGCTGGGAGGATTACTTGCCTGGATAGCGGTGATAGTCTTACTTTGGTGGATGACCAGCAGCGTCCAAGTAGTCAGTGAGCTTTATCAAAAAGAGTTTAATTTGACTGGCATTGATAGCAATACATTATTTTTCATGTTGGGGTTGTCGGTGTTTTTAGGCCTTAGTGGTTCAATGTTAACTGTCAGACGCCATGTAAAAGAAATAGAACCGAAATAACACTTTATTTCAACTAGTTAAAAAAATATAAACACTGTAGTTAATTGAAAGAAAATCGTTTTGTTGGATTTATCGACCACCACCCACGTTTATAAAAGATCCGGTTGTGAAACTAGACTCGCTAGAAACC
>JBLHNW010000365.1:0-4061 GCA_047622205.1 Paraglaciecola sp. | reverse complement strand
CTCATTTAAGGTGCTCCTAATTTGAGACAATGAATTGTGTACGCTCCTAAATAGTACTTCTCCACTATTAGTAAGGTGGATTTGGCGTATTTTACGTTCAAATAATGGGTACCCTAAACGTGTTTCTAATTGAATTATTTTTTGGCTAACTGCGCTTTGCGTTAGGCATAACTCTTTAGCTGCTTCAGTGAAACTGAGATGACGTGCGACTGATTCAAAGTAACGCAAAGAATCTAAAGACTGCAATTGTATAGTCAAATCTATCGCTCCATTTAGTCGATATGTAGTCTCATTTTTATTAATGCCATTGATGCTTTATTGGCTGAACGGTTACAAATTAGCAAGTTACATCAATATAGTAATATACGTGTTATACATTATCCATGCTAATGTGTTGAATTAGCAATTAACGTTTGTCTGGAAACCTTTTGTAAGGCATCTTAACCTAGTGCACTCTCTAATATGTTAATAAATAAATACACCAAATTAGTGCCCAGTAAATGTCTAAACCTAACGAACTGCCCTGTTTTCTGCCTGTTCCTAAGGCGGGAGAAGGGAAAAAATATCGGATAGTTGCTCGCCTCTATCTGAACTTAATAAACGAAAGGAGAAAATATATGAAACTAAAGCAAAAGAGCCTAAACGTACTAGCTAGCGGAGTCTTTGTATGCGCCGCTGTGCTCGGTATTAGCCCTCAAGCAAGTGCCGAATCCGTTCTGGAATCAGTCATGGCCAATGGCAAAATCACTGTTGCTACTGAAGTAGCCTACCCACCGATGGAATTTCTTAAAGGCGGCAAAATAGTCGGTTATGGCAAGGATGTTCTCGATTTGGTCGTTGCTGATCTTGATGTAAAGTTGAACCAACTTCAGTTGCCTTGGGATGGCATCCTCGCCGGTGTTTTAGCTAAAAAATACGATATGGTCGCAACGTCGGTCGCTATAAAATCTGATCGTGTAATCAAGTATGCATTTACCCGCCCACTTGCCATCGCAGAAACCATGCTAATCAAACGGCATGGCGACAGTATGATGAGCCTTGATGATGTTGGCGGCAAAATCATCGGTGTAGAACTTGGTTCATCGCAGGCACAGGAAGTTGAGGCTACAGACGTTAAACTGAAAGCAGCCGGTAAAAAAGGTTTTGAAAAAATCAGTGGCTTCAAATCAACAGACGATATGCGCCTTGCGCTAGCCAACGGTCAGATTGATATTGGAACTATTCCCTCTTTTTCATTAGCACCGATTCAGAAGCAGCGTCCGAATACCTTTGCTAAGCTCACCACGATTGGAAGTGGCACACTATTCGCTTGGGTCTTACACCCAGACGGTAAAGAACTTCGTGATCGAGTGAATGTGATTCTGGTGAGTCTGGATACAAATGGAACATTGTCCAAGCTGCAGATGAAATGGTTCGGTTTCGAAATGGATTTACCTGAAGATTACCTACCAGCCGGCGCTCTCTGAGCTTTCACTGACTAACGGGGCCGGAACCATAAGTGTTCCGGCCAATCTTTCACCATACTAGGCTTACGGATTGATCCATGGATCTTCAGTTCCTTGAAATCATCCCACAGACGGGTCCTATGCTGTGGGGTGCACTCAATACAATCTATATTGGGCTTCTTGCCTGTGGCGTGGGTCTTGTTATCGGAACCGGCCTGCTTTTTTTACGCAACAGTCGATTTCGGCTTTTGCGAATACTCGTAGGTATATACGGTAGTTTTATTCGTGGTACGCCTGCACTGGTCCAAATTCTTGTGCTCTACTATGCATTGGCGCCATTGATTGGCCTCAATATTGGGCCATTTACCGCTGGAATCTTGGCTATTGGTTTCAACAGTGGCGCCTACGTTGCCGAAATACTTCGCGGTGGTCTTAGCCGAGTTCCACCGGGACAATGGGAAGCCGCCAAAGCTTTGGGACTTCCAAATCACAAAATCTGGTTCAAGGTCATTTTGCCCCAAGTTTTCTACTCGGTGATTCCACTTCTTGTGGGCGAATTCACTATGGTGATTAAGCTAACCCCACTATTATCGACGATTACTTTAGTTGAACTGACTCGCAGTGCTCAGATGCTCTACAACGAAACCTTTCGTCCTGTCGAAGTTTTATTAATTGCCGCAGTAATTTATTTTATCATTTGTTTTTCGATCAGCCAATACGGCGAACGTCTTCAGCGTCGCTCTCTTAAATACCGACTGTAGGATAGAGACCATGACTTTTGACTATATGGCAATCTGGGACAATCGAGACATCTTAATCGATGGAGTTTTGACAACTTTGCTGGTGTCTAGCATTGCTATTCCCTTCGGCATTTGTATCGGCATCGTGATATGCATGATGCGAATCTCCGAGAACCGAATGTTGCGTTGGTCATCCATCGCATATATTGAAGTCCTCCGCAACATTCCGTTTCTGATTTTAATATTTTTGGTGTTTTATGCACTGCCTTTTTACGGCCTTCGCATATCAGGACTAACCACCGGGTTCATCTGCCTGTCGATTTATGGCGGTGCTTACTTTGCTGAAATATTTCGTGGTGGTATTCAATCTGTCTCGAAAGGACAGTTCGACGCAAGTAAAGCGCTGGGTCTGAAGTACGGCTTTTACATGCGCCGAGTCATCTTTCCCCAACTTTACAAATACATCATCCCCCCCGGAACCAATATTGCACTCACCATGATTAAGGAATCCTCGCTTTTGTCGATGATCACTGTCGCTGAGCTGACATACGCCGCGCATGACGTCAACGGGCGTACATTCACGCCAGTCGAGACCTTCGCCACTATCGCTTTGCTCTATTGGTTGATATCGACAGTATTCCTAAAGCTGACACACATATTACAGGTTAAGTTGGGTGCTGAAGATACGCAAGATGGGCTCACCATACGTTAATTGCCACTTGGACAATAAGAGACTTATAATTAATGCACAAAACTGAAGAATCTAAAGTGGTTATCCGCGAACTCAACCGAGAAGTATTGATTGAAATTCGCAATATGAATAAATGGTACGACGATTTCCAGGTATTAAAGGACATCAATTTGTCAGTTTGTGCTGGTGAACGAGTTGTGATTTGCGGCCCATCAGGGTCGGGAAAGTCAACATTAATCCGCTGCATCAATAGACTTGAGGAGCATCAGCAAGGTGATATTGTTTTTGATGGCATAGAACTAACGGACGAACTTAAAAATATAGATAAGATACGCTCAGAAATCGGCATGTGCTTTCAACAGTTTAATCTATTTCCGCATCTCACGGTTATGGAAAATTTGATTTTAGCGCCTATGTCGGTTCGTAGCTTGTCGCGCGCAGAAGCAGAGGAATTAGGGTCTCACTATCTGGAGAAGGTGAAGATTCCAGATCAGGCAGCAAAATATCCCAGCCAACTTTCAGGCGGTCAACAACAGCGTGTGGCCATCGCACGAGCATTGTGTATGCAGCCTCGAGTGATGCTGTTCGACGAACCCACGTCGGCACTTGACCCTGAAATGATTGCTGAGGTTTTGGATACTATGGAAGGGCTAGCCTCGGAAGGAATGACGATGCTTTGCGTCACTCATGAAATGGGTTTTGCACGCAAAGTTGCCGACAGAGTGATTTTTATGGATGCTGGACAGATTGTCGAAGAAAGCGATCCTATTAATTTCTTTGATAACCCACAAAACAAACGTACACAAAAGTTTCTAAAACAAATTTTCGAACATTGAGGCCTGCTAAAAAAGTATTTGTGATATCCACTTGTCACTTAGGAAGAATATGAATCCAGAAACTCCATTTAAAATACGATCAACTATTACACTTACAGTCACTTATGGAAATAAGTTGACTTAAGAACCCAATCTGTTTTGTTAATATACTCATCTTTCTAAAAACGACATTGTGATGCCAAAATAAAGGAACACGTCGGTTTCTCTCGATGCTACTACCTTATTATCATAAAGCTCCCGCTGTTTTTGCCGTGCATTAGAGCTTGTGAAAAGTTTTTCCTATTTATCAGAATTAACGTAGAACAAAAGTACTAGCAATAACTTAGCTGAATAATCGGCTATTGGATTG
>JBLHNW010000364.1:0-4119 GCA_047622205.1 Paraglaciecola sp. | reverse complement strand
GAATCTGCTTAGTTTTGTTTAAAACCTTAGGGTTTTAGAGGTAGCCTCTAGTAAATGAATATAAAATATTACATATTAGTGGTGTGACTACTCATAAAACACTATGAATTTTAAGTATATAAATCCTATACTAATGCTTGTGTTTTCCATGACAACCACCTGCGTAATTAGCAGGGTGTTGTCATGGAAATGCAGTTGATAGTCGTTTTTACTAGTGAATAAATCCATAACCCAATTACATCCCAGCAAAACATCGGAATATTGCATGCTAAATAATAAATTTAAACATTATCAGTCTATAAGCGCCTTTATGTTGTCTGCATTTTTACTATTTGCACTGGCATCACCCGCTTTGGCAAAAGATTTACCCAGCAGAAAACCATCCAAAGAAGGCATCTCTCAAAAGCGTTTAGATCGCCTCACGGCCCATATGAATCAAGCTGTAGAAAATGGCACTATGGTAGGTGGGCTTGGCATGATTGCCCGTAACGGTAAGGTGGTATACAGCGAAACGTACGGCCTGAGCGACAGAGAAAGCAGCAAAGAAATGAGCGAAGATGCGCTTTTCCGTATCTACTCTATGTCCAAGCCTATTACGTCTGTGGCATTGATGATGCTTTATGAAGAAGGAAAGTTTTTCCTAAACGATCCTGTGGCAAAGTACATCCCAGAACTGGCCAACCTCGAATTGGCGGTGTCTACAGCTGATGGCACAACAAGCATTATTTCTGATGGCACAACCAGTAAAACAGTGGGGGCTGGAGACGTTACTAAAGAAGGGCAAACCCGTAAGCCAAAACGTCAACCTACAATTCGTGATTTGATGCGCCATACCGCGGGATTAACCTATGGGTTCTTTGGCAATACTGAAGTTGATAAACTGTATCGTAAAAATGGTGTGATGGGCGATCCCAAAGCAGACTTAAAAGATTTTGTCACTAAATTGGGCAAAATACCCTTGCAGTATGAACCTGGCTCAAAATGGCATTATAGCGTTTCTGTAGATGTGCAAGGGCGCTTGGTAGAAGTACTCTCTGGTATGCGTTTCAGCGAGTTTCTACAAAAACGTATTTTTGAACCATTGGATATGGAAGATACGTTTTTTAGAGTACCCAAGAAAAAATTGGATCGCTTAGCACAGATATATTCACCAAAAGGCACTGGGCAGGGGACAGATGCATTTTTAAATGGAGCTAAATCAACTGAACTTGTTGTCAGCCCTCCACGCACCAATCTTAGTTACCTGGAAAGTAGTGTGTTTGAAAGTGGCGGTGGTGGCTTAGTCTCTTCTGCAATGGATTACCTGAAATTTAGTCAAATGATGCTAAACGGTGGTCAGTTAAATGGTGTAAGAATTTTATCACCTAAAACAGTTGAGATAATGACAACCAATCATTTGGGCGATTTAAGCGTGGGTTCAAATGCGGGAATCGGGTTTGGACTAGGCTTTGGTGTGGCGCTGGATCAAGGAGAAATTGGTGAAATTGGCTCAGAAGGCACATACAGCTGGGGCGGGGCCGCAGGCACTAAGTTCTGGATTGACCCCGTTGAGAAATTAATTGGCATATTTATGGTACAAAGCATTCCCCATAAAACCCGTTTAGGTGATCAATTTAAAGTTCTCACTTATCAGAGTATTGTGAAGTAACTTTTATCGCGTTTTATCTAAGAGATCCTGATGTGGCAATACATTGGGATTTTTTTATCTCAAACAATTATTTTGACTCAAATATACCCTAAATCATTGGTGCAGCATGGCGACGGGTACGCAGCTCAGCTTCAAACTTGGAACGATCCAATACTACGCAAAAGTGACTTTTCAATTTCTTGCTCAGCCTTATTAAAATATTCGGCGGTACTAAAAACTGCTTCATCTGATTTTGGGCTGTTGTCGAGGGAATTGAGTTCAGCGTCTTGGCTTTTACTTAAGGCATCCTGACTTCGATAATCTCTACTCATTTTATTCTTAAGAGCTCTGCTTAGTCCTTTGCGCTGTTGCTCTACAGGAACGCTTATTACAACTCTAGTATCTACTTGAACAGTGAATTTTTTTCTTTTGGTAACGTCTTCATATAGCTTTCCGTATCTGTCGCAGTTCTATTAATAACAAATGACCTTGAGAGATCTTCACTATTAGGTACAACAGGATATTGTGCTTGGCTGACAAGCGGTATTGACTTTAGAACTGGTGGCGCTGAGGCACAACTTGTTAAAAATACTACTATTGATAAAGATCCTGCAGTAATTAAAAGAAACGAAATGCGTTTATTCACAGGATTTAGCCTTATTGAGTTTATTTAGTTATGAATATAAAGAGATAAAAAATACTATTTAGTTTCAATCAAATCTGATTGCAAAATACCAGAAGGATGGTTCTTGTTAAATATTTAGGGATATGTAGCGATATTATGTTACGTGGGGTCAATTCGATATTTATTAGTATCGCTATTCGTTTTGATGACATTGCCTAATGCATCCGAGGACTGTAGTTAATACATAATTACCTTAACTAGGGATAGGTAATGAAAACCCCTAAGAAATATTCAAAAGAATTTAAACTGACTGCCATCGCATTGGTGGTAGAGCTGAATTACAGTCGGCGGAAGCTTCACGCAATCTAGGGATTAATACTCAAGTGTTAGATCGTTGGTTCAACGGGGCTATGGTGATCAAGTTATTTTAGCCACTGTTTTATAGTAGAGCTCGAATCTTCTCTCTGACTCGTTTGTACATCATTCAGCCTTCCTGTTGTATCAAATCGACTTTCGTAGAGTGCTTGAATACTAAGTCTTGAGTATGACCGCTTTAAAACTCACAAATATCGAGCCTCTTTCACCAAGTCTTCATGCCATTGTTGTGTTTTAACAAACGGCCACAACAGAAACACAGCATAAAATCGAAGCACTAATCAAACACCACTTAAAAGTCAATTACTCCATATATACAGTTATATTCGATTTTCAATATCATAAATCGTCCTTGTGAATTCGCAAATGCAAATATTCTAAATATAAATTAGTTTATAAAAAACAACAGAATACGACTTGGCATCGAACTTGATATGGGTAATGACATTGATAAATAATTCATGAGAAACAGAGGGTTTATGGACATTAAGAAAACAGCCAAAGTTAAACACACATCCAAAAAGCGAAGTCTGGTATTTTTGACAATTGCAATATTGGTTACGGTGAGCGCTTGGTCTTTGTCCCAACCTTCAGGTTCTCAAAAAATCTCCAGAGAGCAAATTTGGATTGGCAAAGTTCAGCAAGGTGACTTGTCGATGCAAGTCGAAGGTTATGGGAAGTTGAAGTCAAAAATTCAACGGCTGTTGGCTGCTCCAGCCGATGCCACAGTTGATGAGATTGTACTCAAGCCAGGTGCGCTGGTTTCAGCCGAAAGCGTTATTCTCCGTTTGACCAATCCTGAAATAGAACAACAGGTAAAAGATGAAATTCGTGAGCTCGATAATCGCAATACCAATTATTTGCAATTGGAGTTGAATCAACAGAGAGAATTATTGTCGCAAAAAGCCGAAAAAGAACAGTTGTTGGCACAATTCGAAATCGCACAATTAACAGTTGAAGCCGAGCAGAAACTTGTGACAATGGGCATTATTTCTGGAATTGAATTTAAGCGTTCGCAATTGGATTTAAGGCAGTTGTCCCGTCGACTTGAAATTGATGAGGAGCGTTTCAGTCAGCTTGTTGAAGTACAGCAAAAAGGCCTTGAGATTCAAACAAAACTCATTGAGCAACAACAAGAAAACGTTCAAGCGATAAAACAGCGTTTTAATAGGTTGACTGTTAAGGCGGGTATCGACGGAGTGCTTCAGAGCTTGCCTGTTGAATTGGGGCAAACAGTTTCATTCGGTCAGCAAGTCGCTCTGGTGGGCAGCGTTGATAACCTCTACGCAATGCTCAATGTTTCACAATCTCAAATGGAACAGGTAAAAATCAATCAAGCTGTGGTAATTGATACCCGCGCTGGAAGCATAAAAGGCCACGTGAGTCGTATTAGTCCCGTCGTTACTCAGAACACTATTGCCGTGGAAGTTGCATTGGAAAGTGAACTACCTCAAAACGCAAGGCCAGAACTCAATATAGATGGTGTCATTGC
>JBLHNW010000363.1:0-4124 GCA_047622205.1 Paraglaciecola sp. | reverse complement strand
TAAATATGATGTTGTGGTGGTCCGCAGTACCTGGGATTATCAAAGCGATCCACAAGCCTTCTTGAAATGTCTGGAACAGATTAATGCCGCTACCTGTTTGCATAATAGTTTGAAACTGGTGAAGTGGAACTTGAGTAAAGACTATTTAAAAGATATCGAAAATCAGGGTATTACCATTGTCCCTACTCGTTGGTTCGACGCTTTTGATTTAGCAGAAGTCGCTGACTCTTTTGAGCATTTCAATACCGAGCAGTTAGTGATAAAACCTTTGATAAGCGCTAATGCAGATCATACCTATCGCCTGACCCGGGAATTATTGCTAAACCAAACCGATAGTCTACAAATGACGTTTACAGATCGACCTTTTATGGTTCAGCCCTTTTTAAACAACATTATTGAAGAAGGTGAATACTCACTTTTTTACTTTGCCGGGCATTACAGTCATTGTATTTTGAAAATGCCAAAAGAAGATGATTTTCGAGTCCAGGAAGAACATGGTGGACAGTTGAAATTGGTTGACGCTTCGGATGAAATGTTGACTCAGGCCAGACATACCCTAGCATCATTGCCAGATGAAGCTCTCTATGCACGTATCGATTTAGTTAGGTATGAGCAGGAGTTTGCTGTGATGGAAGTAGAATTAATAGAACCTTCTCTGTATTTCAATATGGACGCTAACTCACCTCAGCGCTTTGCCGATGCTTTTGTGGAAACTTTTGGTGAAGGCTAAAAATTCTCAGACATTGCAGCACAAATGGCTTTAAAACCCGCCCGAAGGGAGCGCCTGAGTCATTTTGAGGTGATATGGGTATAGTAGAGTGAGGCATTGCTGCCTCACTCTAATTGATAATGAGATTAGTAACGCTAAATTTATGCGCTTTCTTGAATCATATGCACGTCGCGTTGAGGGAATGGGATACTTAAACCTTCCAGCTCAATTGCGGCTTTAAGAGCAGGGCGAATATCAAAGAACATTGCCCAGTAATCTTCAGTTTTAACAAAAGCTCTAACTAAGAAATCAACTGAACTTGTACCCAAATCAACCACTGCGAAAACATTGCCTTCATCTTGCAGTACACGAGGATCATTTTTTAGAACGGCTTCCATAGCCGCTTTCCCTTTTACTATGTCGTCAGAATAGGAAATGCCTATGGATATTTCAACTGCGCGGACACTGCTGGCGGTGTAATTAATAATATTGCCATTTGCCAATGGGCCGTTTGGAATAATAATAATACGTTTATCAAAGGTTTCAAGGAACGTAACAAAGATACCAATATCTGTAATTACACCTTCTAAACCTTGTGCCCCTACATAGTCACCTACTTTAAACGGGCGAAAGATCAAAATCATCACGCCACCAGCAAAGTTGGACAAACTACCTTGCAGAGCCAAGCCTACTGCTAAGCCGGCTGCGCCTAATATAGCGATAAACGACGTCGTTTCAATGCCCACCATGGAAGCAACACTTATCACTAATAATACTTTCAGGATCACTTCAAAAATATTCGTCAGAAATTTGGCTAAGGTTTCGTCAGGCAGCCCTTTGATCGATTGACGTCGAACCACGTTACCTAATTTACCTATCACCCAAAGTCCTACGACCAATACAATCAGAGCCAACAAGAGTTGACCTCCATATTCGGTTCCAACAGTGATGGCCTTGTCATAAAATGTCTGAATCTGCGTTTCGACTGAATCCATGATGTTTCCTTATTGTGAAAAACTAAGACTTAAGCATATGCGAATTCAGTATCGATAAATGTTTGCGGCGCAATCCTAATGGTATCTTGTTGTAATAAATCGCTGTGATAAGTTTCCCGACTTTATCAGTTAAATACCCCGCAGATAGGTTAACCATGCTACTTCATAATGCCCGTTTCAGAGCTTCTGGGGGCTTAAATTCAAGGCGCCGCCATGGCAAATTTCGACCACCTTCTAAATGGCCGCAACGCCGAAGTTGAATGCATTTTGAGGGTGACCAGTGACAAAGTATTGTTCAAGTCAATGTTTACTTTTATGGTATTAATCAATTAGATATGTTCTGGGGATTGATCTAAACATCAAATGCCATTAATATTTCGGTCTAATTTAAATAAACCTCTGATTTTATTCTTTTATTTTGTGAAAACATGCAAGGCCCCACCCTTTCTTCCATATCAATATGTTAATCAGCGATGTAAACTGAATATTCACTATTTCATTAAAAGATCTCATTAAAAGTACAGGAAATTTTAGTTACTCCATAATGTATAAATTTATTCGTCTTCATTTTTCTAACGCAGAACATATTGCCCTTATCTTGATTGTACTGACCTTAGTATTGATTATTTGGCAGAGTCTGGGAATGAATCACACCCTTACCATCGCCCCATATACTGGTCATCAAGCTTGGGCAGAGGATGATCACAGTGTCGAGGGCAATTCAGTTGCAAAAGTTACTCAGGAAGATTCCTATCACCTGAATTGCCAAATAGCCAACAGCGCTGAATACCCTTACTGTCATTTGATGATTCCACTGGTCAAAGCACTGCCCTCCGGGCTGGATTTAACAGTTTTCGAGGAATTTGATATCACCCTTTACCACAGGGGTGGCCTGAGCAATAAAATTGCCATCAATTTGAATCATTTCTACCCTATAAATCCAGACGAAAGTGACAATGCCAACTATAAAATCCACCAATATGTAGTCAGCACCGACGCGCGGTGGGGAACATACCGAGTGCCGCTAAAAGACTTTGTTGTTCCGGCCTGGTGGGCCTACTTTCAGGACCTTCCTGCTCATGAATATCGCCCAACGCTTAACAACGTCAAACATTTTGTAGTATCAACAACTTCGGGCCAAGGATTACGTGAAGAAGATATCTATGTAAGCCGAATAGAATTTTACGGCAAGTGGATCAGCGCGGACATTATGCACCAGGCGCTGCTTTGGTTTTGGATTTTCATATTAATTTTATATTTACTCGTACGCGCCATTCGGCTCAACGAGGAAATAACCACACAAATCATTGAAAAAAAGCAATTGGAAAAATTAAATTCTATGCTGGATATTCGCAGCAAAGAATTCGAAAACATGGCCAAACACGACCCACTGACTGGCATCTACAATCGCGCCGGAATGCACGATATTCTTAAGTACAATATGAAACAATACCAAAGATCAAGGGTGCCTTTCTCCATTATCCTACTGGATATCGATAATTTTAAAGTCATTAATGACACCTATGGCCACTCTACCGGCGACACAGCTCTTCGCAACCTCTCCAAACTCATCTCCCAACGCTGTCGAAACAATGACAGTCTGGCTCGTTGGGGCGGTGAAGAATTTTTGCTGGTCTGCGCCAATACCACAGTACAAGAGGCTTTAACATTATCCGACGATCTGCGCCAAAAAATATCATCTACAATACTGATTGAGCAGCAAACTATTACCTGCAGCATGGGTATTGCACAGTTCTCTGGCAGCGATATCGATAAGCTTTTTGAGCTCGCCGATGAAGCCCTCTATCAAGCCAAAACACTCGGACGAAACCGAGTAGTCTCCAGCGACCAGTAGCGGTCGAACGGTTTAAGAAAAGAGTGGGTTTCTTGGTTCTCCCACTTTACTCAGTCCATTAGGAACAAGTCACGAAGCGAGACAATCAGCATGTTTTGCATTATTGAGGGAACATATTCAGGCCTTGACTGTGGGAGATTTGAGACTAGGCCTAAGAATAAACAGCAATGCTGGGATTAATGCTTATGTGACACTAAAAATCATTTAATCCTGCTTATCCTGCGACTTTAACGCTTGTTTATTGTCGTTTCATTAAAAAAGTGCGAAATCAAATTGTAACGAACGCCTTTTGTGGTTTCCTTTACCTCATGAAGTAGCGATGAGGAAAATACCATGGCAGTGCCCGGCGCAGCCTTGTAACCATAAGGATTATATTCGTTGAACACCAACTCACCACCCTCAAAGTTATCGTTCAAATTCATCGAAAGTGCGAACCGACGATAGGCTGTCGCTGCACTAGTATTATCTCTATGTCCCATTTGATTGCCATCGCGTTTACCCTGGTACCGAGCGATATGTAAATCTTCACGACGGGTGACATCAAAAGCAAAAGCCTTTTTTATCA
>JBLHNW010000362.1:0-4203 GCA_047622205.1 Paraglaciecola sp. | reverse complement strand
TCAACATCAAAGCCACGCTTTGACAATGCAAGTGCGGCACACAAGCCCCCTATTCCCGCCCCTGCGATCAGAACTTTTTTGGTCATCTTTTAATCTCCGCAAAATGGCTTAGAAACAGCATTGAATAGAGGTGTATTCTGAAGAAAATCGGCATATTGTCTAACGAGTTTCTAATTTCGTTTTTGCCACACAGTGACATGATTACGTGCAATCTGACTATTACGTGAGTCGAGATGATACTCACTGACAATCTGTAACTCATCAAGTAATTGATAGCCGGTACTTAGGATCTCTTTAACATGCCCTTCACTACTAAGATTTTCGCCATTTTTCTTATAACCGCCTAACCATTTACTCTTCTCTGTTTTTGCTATGTCCCATTGATAGCTACTACCGATGATCAGCAAACCTCCAGCATTCAAACGGTTCGATAAATTATTAAGAAAACCAATAGGATCATACACGTGTTCTAGAACTTTATGACAAACAATCAAATCGTAATCCCTGAAATGGGGTTTTAAATTATGCCCGTCACCCTGGGAAAAATGCAGGTTATCCGGTTCACTGTCAAAACCAATATCGGCCAATGTTACCTGATGAAAAAGATGTATTTCCCCCTCACTAGGCATGGCGTAACGCGTTTTTCCCAGTTGTTTAAGCTGCAGACAATGTTGAA
Source organism: Paraglaciecola sp. (assembly GCA_047622205.1). Taxonomy (GTDB): domain Bacteria; phylum Pseudomonadota; class Gammaproteobacteria; order Enterobacterales; family Alteromonadaceae; genus Paraglaciecola. The sequence continues at coordinate 3,527 of JBLHNW010000362.1, read as the reverse complement.
TATGCCGAGCGGTAAAATCAATACCATCTACCTGGGCAAATTCTCGACTCAGTTCAAATGCCAAACGCCCCGCACCACAACCTAAATCAAGTACCTTAGCGTTATTGTTGTGCCCTGCCACAGATTTGCATAGAGTCAGCAACTGCTGAATATCATGCTCTTTATCATTAGTCAGCTCACCATAGTGATGATGCAGCATGCGACTAATATCTGGCTGCATTTCGAAGCGATTAACTGGTGTAACTGGAGTATCGGACTGCTGGCTTAGAATATACCGAAAGCCTGCGTGTTGATAAAAATGCCGACGAAAAGCATAGCGAGAATCTCGGCAGGCTTCATTTCCGGTAGAGATCCAACAGCCACCTTTAATCAGGTTATGTTGACCGTCAAAAGTAGGTGTCGAAAAATCATCATAAAGCGGGTGTACCGTAAAGCCATCGTAGCCATCTATTGGGCTTTCCGTCCATTGCCAAACATTGCCGATCAGATCGTAAAAATCTCCTTGAGGAAACTTATTAACCGGACAGGATGATGCAAAATGCTCCAGATTAATGTTACCCGGTGCCACGTCCCAATGAGGTAAATCGCTATCCAGTGTGTCTCGCAGAACTTGCCACTCAGCCTCGGTGGGCAAACGAACGTTACCTTCGTTGTGGGTATTCTTCCAATTACAGAATGCCTTAGCTTCAAGGTAATTTACTTCCACTGGCCAATCCATTGGCAATAACACTTCATCTAATAAATTACGTTGCCAATAGCGACCTTCCCTAAGCAACCAAAATCGCGGCATGTGCGCTTTAGTATAGGTTAGCCATTGCTTTCCTTCCTCTGTCCAATATTCAGTATTGTTATAACCACCGGCTTCAACAAAGTGCATAAACTCCTGATTAGACGCCAGATATTGACTCGCAGAGAAATCAGCAACCTTAAACTGTTGACTACCGTACTCGTTGTCCCATCCGTAGGTATGACTACTAGCAGTTTTCCCCAATACGAGGGATTTCCCCGGCACTGAAAGCATCTTGTTTTGTGGCGCATCACCACTAAATTGAAAACTCTGCCAGGCAGGATTGATGGATAAACACTTCAGATCGAGCATGCGCATTATCACTGAAGACGTTTCAACATGAATGCGTTCATGTTCACACCCCATCAATATCACCCAGGCCAAAGAGTCTTGGCTGATTGGCAAGGTGAGCGGCATGTTATCGATTAGATCGGCTACCATGGCATGTACGTTTTGACGATATTCACGCACAGCATCCACCGTCGGCCATTGATAGTTCCCCGGGTCTAAATCATCCCAGGACATTTCATCAACACCCACTGCACACACCGATTCAATCGATTGATTTACGCGTTTACCAATAAATTTACCCAGTAGTAATTTATTCACATAAAAGACAGCTGTATGTCCGTAATAAAAGATTAATGGGTGGCGCAGTGGCTCAGGACGCAGGTAGAATGCTTTTTCGTCTGTTATGAGCATAAACAGAGACTCATACAAAGCCCAGCTTTGCTCAAAGTACGCTTTAAGCTCACGACGTTTTTGTTCTACATTATCGCCGACTAAAAGTGGTGGCTTATTAAGGCTCGGTAACTGCATATCCATAATGTGTAAAATTTACTCTTAGGTAGTGTCTATTTAAATTGTAGCCAAAAATCATCAAACTTGAGTGACAAATTGAGGCCTAAATCGTTGCACAAAGTTCGCCTTTAACATTTCACCAAATGAGTCTCCGGATTCGCTTTGCAAAGAATCACAATAATGATCTATGCGTTGCGAAAACCAGGTGTTTTGCTCGAACAAAGTCAATGCCCCGATAGCCGTATCTTCGTCATGTAGAGATGCAGGCAGCGCTTTGTCATAAAATTCAGGTGGAAAACCATCACAACTTTGCCACTGCTCTAAAGCGTCTAGAACATTGAGTAATATAAACAAAACATTCATAAAAGGATCATAAGCATTACTCGTTGCACCAATTCGATGCTCAATACGCGCAGTTTTGGTCCAATCTGCTGAAAAACTTAGCACCCCATTATCGGCCCGATAAAACAAGGGTTCGATGCCCATCGGCTGATTATGTTTACCCCACTGTTTATATAAAGCAATGCTGCCCTGATGACCACCAGATAACACACAAGGCGAGCTAAGTTCCGCATCCAAAGCATAGTCTTTGCGCAAGGCAAGGCGTTTAAACGCGTCCTCCTCGGGTAAGAACAATAAGCAGCATTCATAGCTGGTTTGCAATAATTGATATTGGATCCATTCACCAAGCTTAGTTTTGGGAATAAGATTTTCGCCTTGTAAGTCCTCCACACTGACATTTATCTGAATTGCATTAGGAATATGTACTGACCGTGTGTCAGTGGAAAAGATTGCGCTAGAGCCGCTTGCATAGCGACCTTTGTCACCAGCCCAGGCAACTGGACAAAGTGATACCTTTTTTGCTCCGTGTGCTTGCATGATGCGTGGCAACACCTGCATTGCATTCGCTAAATTTTGTGCTTCTTTTAAGGGCGTTTGCCCCCTAAACAAGGACACATACTCCCATTGATTATGCCAAAACTCAGTTTTTAATTCGCCGTCAATATTGAGCCTGGCCAGAGCGCGATTTACCCCAGGATAATCCAAACCTTTACGAGTATTAGTTGCGTCGAATACACCCTCAAGTTCAAAATGCATCACAGGTTTAAACCCTTGCCCACGGATCAACGTCAACAGGTGCGTGATAACTCGTTCACAGTTCAGGACGTTTAGATGATCAGCGGTTTTAGACACGGTTTTCAATATTTATGTATTCTGTAATAGGGTTCACCAAAAGTTCGAAATAGAGTGAAGTAGCTCAGGAAAATAATCAACATGTAAATACCAATGCCACCTCATAATGCGCGTTTCTGTCATTCTAAGGTGCTATTTGTTCCTTCCCTAAGCGTTGCGCGCAACATAGCAGGGTTTTTAAATTGGCAGTGATTCCGATATGCTAGCTCCCGCCTTATAAACGAAAAAGCGATAGCCCTTTTTAGCCTAACTTCAATCCAGGGGATTTATGAAAACAATAGGATATGTTTATCTTCTTCTATGCGCTTTTCACACCAGTATGTTGCAAGCTCAAGAGTCTGAAATTAGCCCCAAACAATTGGAGCAACAGCAACAATATGAGGTTTGGGCGAGCAATTTGTGGGATTCCATGGATCGTATAACAGGCAACATACAACTGCCTAATAATGTCGCTGAATTAACTGTGCCAGAGAATTTTTACTACCTCAGTGCAAGCGATGTGCAAAGGGTATTGGAATAAATATGGGGAAATCCGCCAGGCTCCGCTGAACAGTTATTGGGTATGCTATTTCCAGCAGGTTCAACACCATTTGAAGGCGACGCCTGGGGCGTCACAATTGAATATGAGGAAGATGGTTATGTCACGGATGAAGATGCTGACACGATGGACTACTCTGCACTACTGGAACAAATGAAAGAAGACACTGCACTCAGTAGTGACGCGCGAGTACAGCAGGGTTACGAC
>JBLHNW010000361.1:0-4253 GCA_047622205.1 Paraglaciecola sp. | reverse complement strand
CCTTCTACACCTGAATCCACCCACTCTAAAGTTTGTTCAGGAGGTGCTGCAAACATGGTAAACACCCGGATCGTATCCGCACCGTAAACGTCTATGACTTTCTGTGGATCAATTCCGTTATTTTTTGATTTCGACATTTTAGTCATACCGCCATGCAGCACGTCTAAGCCGTCGGAAATCAACACCGATTTCGTAATCCGACCTTTGTCGTCTTTTATGCTGTCGACATCCGCAGGCGAGTACCACACTTTCTTACCAGCCTCGTCCTCTCGGTAAAAAGAATCCGCGAGTACCATGCCCTGACAAAGCAGACGTTTGTACGGCTCATTGGAGTTTACCAAGCCTTCATCACGCATTAATTTGTGGAAGAAGCGTGAGTACAATAAATGCAGTATTGCATGTTCAATGCCGCCAACATATTGATCAACAGGTAACCAATAGTTGGCTTGTTCGGGATCAAGCATTGCATCATTATTTTGTGCACTACAATAACGGGCGTAATACCAAGACGACTCCATAAAGGTGTCAAAAGTATCCGTCTCACGCAGAGCAGGCTGCCCCTGGTATTCGGTTTTGGCCCATTCTGGGTCTGCTTTTATTGGAGAAATCACACCGTTCATGTGCACGTCTTCGGGTAAAATAACAGGGAGTTGATCAGCAGGAACGGCAACTGACTCGCCGTTTTCTAACTTCAACATGGGAATAGGCGTGCCCCAATAACGCTGACGGGATACGCCCCAGTCTCGTAATCGATAGTTTACTTTTTTTCTGCCTTTATCGGCTTTTTCTAGCTCAGCAGCAATGGCATTAAACGCATCGGTTGATGATAATCCATCAAAATCCCCGGAGTTTATCAAAACACCTTTTTCACTAAATGCAGCAAGACCAATATCACAATCAGCTACGCTATCCTCTGCTGGTTGGATAACTTGTTTGATCTGTAGACCGTATTTGATAGCAAATTCCCAATCACGCTGATCATGAGCGGGTACCGCCATCACAGCCCCTGAGCCGTAACCCATAAGAACAAAGTTAGCGACCCAAATTGGCACTTTCGCGCCAGTCAGAGGATGTATTGCGTGCAAACCCGTTGAGCAACCTTTCTTTTCCATTGTCGCCATTTCTGCTTCGGCAACTTTAGTGTTTTTGCATTCTTCTATAAAAGCGGCTAATTCAGGCTTAGATTGTGCAGCGTCCAGGGCCAAAGGGTGTTGCGCAGCAACGGCAACGTAAGTCGCACCAAATAGGGTGTCCGGGCGTGTTGTATAGACATCGAACTTATCCATGTCAGCCACGGTTTCGCTCAGTGTGAAGGTGACCTCTACTCCTTCAGAACGGCCTATCCAGTTTTTTTGCATGGCTTTGACTTGCTCAGGCCAGTCTTCAAGTTGCTCCAGATCTGCTATCAACTCTTCTGCGTAATCAGTAATTTTTACAAACCACTGAGGAATTTCTTTTTGTTCAACTAAGGCACCAGATCGCCAACCTCTACCATCAATAACCTGCTCATTTGCTAATACAGTATGATCAACTGGATCCCAGTTAACAGTCGCATTTTTCTTATAAACTAAGCCTTTTTCAAAAAGGCGCGTAAAAAACCACTGCTCCCAACGATAATATTCTTTACTACAAGTAGTGATTTCCCGATCCCAGTCATAACCAAATCCCAATGATTTAAGCTGGGTCTTCATATAATCAATATTTGCGTAAGTCCACTTTGCAGGTGCTGTGTCATTACTCAGAGCAGCATTTTCCGCGGGTAAGCCGAAAGCATCCCAACCCATGGGTTGCATGACGTTTTTACCTTGCATACGCTGATAGCGGCTGATTACGTCACCAATGGTGTAATTACGCACGTGCCCCATATGCAAACGTCCACTTGGATAAGGAAACATGGATAGACAGTAAAATTTTTCTTTATCAGCCTGTTCACTTACTTTGAATGTTTGATTGGTTTGCCAATGCGCTTGAACCTCTTTTTCTATATTTTGAGGTTGATACTGTTTTTCGGCCATTAAAAAGGGTTTCCGCTACTAATGTATTATTTAACGTTTAGCCACTTAGAATACATCAGCGTATCCATTGAGAACAATAGGCTACAAGGAAATCTCAGCGATAAATCAAAGGTTTATTTTCGAAAACATATATTTACGTATGTAACTAGCCATAATTTAGCCAGCAATATTGCGCTTGATCAATATAGATATCGAGGGTTTAAGCTAGGATTTTAGTTATAAACTATCTCGCTCACTATCATTTTACTGGGACTTAGGCTAGCGTGAAGCCTATCAGTATTGAAAGTTGAGTCACTGGAACTATTTAGGAGAAATCGGAAATGGGCAAAGAAAAATCTCACTATCAAACATTGTTAAATGATTTATCTGATTGGGTAATAAAATCTGCAAAACAAGACATGCTGACCATTTACGAGATTATCGACCAGGGGAAAGCGTATCTGCATGCCGCTGAAGATCTAAGTCTTGAAGAGATACGCACCCTGGAAAACTATTTATTACGTGATGTAAAAGCGGCGATGCAGCATCTTCGTGAAGACGCAGATAATTCACTCTGGTGGGCCAATACTAAAGATAACCTTTGGCAATTGATTGCCAGCATGTCAGATCGCAATAAACTGGAATATTTTGAGATGCAAGAAGATGTTTCTCATCAGGGGATATATCAAGTTGGTGAATTAGTAGCAATAGGTGAACTGATTTGCATTGAATGCGGACACAAACATCAGGTTTCTGGGGTACAAAGGATCCAACCTTGTGTCGAATGTTCTGGTCAGGCGTTTTCGAGAAGAGCCTGACAAAGCACGTAGCAAAAATTCATTTTCAAGTTATACCCATACCTCCTCGCCTCAGGTCGGTGATATTCGTGCAAAGGGACGACTTGAACTACAGCCTTCAGTGGTTCTGAATTCGTCATTTTGAGGTGGTATGGGTATATATATCCAGGTCATCTGGGGCGATTCACCCAGGAACAGCTTAATGTGGTCAATATTCAGCCTAACTCCACGTCTCATACTAGGATCTGTTTGACAGCTTTGCGAATACGCGTTTCACTAGATAAAAAATATTATCCATTCAGCACAATCTTTATCTGAGATTTGTTTGAATCATCACAAAAATGGAAGTTTAATTTCAAAATGCGCAGCCAATATGCACTGAATTTGCAACAGATCACCGCGAAGCCAAGTCGACGGCTGATCAATCAGGCAATGAAAGATGACAAAGCCTTAAGCTCTACCTTTATTGGTCAGGATCGGGCCAAGGATGCACTTGCATTTGGTTTGGGTATCGATGCCAGAGGCTACAATCTTTATGTTATGGGCGAGCAGGCGACGGGTCGTTTTACCCTGGTGCACGAATATATTGCTAAACATGTGAGTAAAGCAGCGACGCCGGATGATTGGTGTTATATAAATAACTTTGAAGATGAACGTGAGCCCTATTCTCTGCGTCTATCGCCTGGCGAGAGTAAACGCTTGTGCAAAGATTTGAACCACTTAATAGATGAACTGCTAGATACCTTTCCTGCGGCTTTCGACAATCCCGGTTATCAGCGCAAAAAAGCTGCTATTACCCGTGAGTTTGATCAGCGTTACGATAAAGCGATTGATCAAGTTGAGCGAGAAGCGCTACAACAGAATGTCGCACTGCATGAAGAGACGGGCAGTATTACCTTTTCTCCAATTGTAGAAGGTAAACCTATTACAGATGATGTGTTTGCCAAATTAAGTGATGAAAAAAGAAAACATTATTATCAGTTAATTGATGACCTCGAAGACCGCCTAAGTGAAGCATTAATTGAATTGCCAAAATGGAAAAGAGCGTCCTCTGAGCAACAAAGAGCGCTAAAAAAAGATACTGCAGAGCAAGGGATAAAACCCCTACTCAAGGAGCTGGAGCATAATTATGCTGGTGATCTGGGTATTTTGAAATTTTTACGCCAATTAAAACCGCATTTGGTCGAAACTGTTGTTGAAGTGTTAGCTGACGACAAGAAAGAAGAAAAACAGGACGAATATGACAGACGCTCTATTTTGGAAGAGCAATATTTGCCGAATGTGTTGGTTTCTCATGCCTCAAACAGTGGTGCTCCGGTTATATATGAGCCCAACCCAACCCATCAAAATTTGTTTGGACGAGTGGAATACACCAACGTGCAAGGATCGGTATTTACCAACTACCGAATGATTCGCCCCGGTGCTATGCACAAGGCCAACGGCGGCTATTTGTTACTTGATG